>JAAYUT010000342.1 GCA_012517485.1 Candidatus Atribacter fermentans | reverse complement strand
TTTGTTGTTTCAATATGTGATCGATTACTATTACTATGATAATCGTTATCAATCAATAATGTCAATATTTTCTTTTTATTTTAGTGAATAATATAATTTTGGTATTATCCAAATAACGTGGTATCCAAACACCTTTAGATTAAACGAGAAAAAATACATTAAAACATCCTATCTATTGACGTAAAATTCAGTCATACCGTAAAATACCAATAATTGTGAACGATTTCATTACTATCGCACAGTCTATAAAATTTCATGAGGGTTCATCAAAAAACAATGGTTTATATATGCTTTTTTTTTATGATAGTTTAGAATTGTAGAATTTTTCGCTCTACACGAAAAGAATTTTTTGGAGGTCAGGCAATGGTTAATGATAATATAAACAAATTTACCATGGAAGAAATAGCCAACAAATTAAATATATCAAGGACAACAGTTTGGAGGGTGGTAAACCAAAAAAAAGGAGTGTCTCCAACGACGGAAAAAAAAGTAAAAGGAATGCTGGAAGCCTATTCATATAGTAAAAATTTAATTGCATCAAGTCTTAGAAAAAAAACAACAAAAACTATCGGAGTGATATTTGCTGATATTGAAAACCCTTTTTACGCAGCTGCTCTTAACGGGATAGAGGAAGTTTGCCTCCAAAATAAGTATAACCTTATGTTCTCATTAAATCATGAGAACTACCAATTAGAAAGACAAGCAATAGAATTCTTATGTGAAAAAAGAATCGATGGTTTAATCTTAGTCCCCGTTGAAGGAAGTGAACACAATTTAGACTTAATTGAGAAATTAGGTCTTCAAACAGTTTTTTTGGCTCGTTATATTAAAAAGTATGGTGGGAACCGAGTAACCCTGGATGATTTTCACGCCGGTTATATAGCTACATCCTTTCTTCTAGACAAAGGACATAAAATTATTGCCCATCTCGCTGGACCATTAGGCACTTCCTCAACATACGATCGTTTAGAAGGATATAAAAAAGCGCTTGAAGATCGGAGTGTTGAATTTGATCTCTCCCTTGTTATTTATGGTAACAGCATGAAAATTCACGGTAGAATTAACACATTCAACCTTTTTAAAGATAGAAAAGATATAACTGCTATTTTTTCCTATTCTGACTTCGTAGCCTATGGTGTTCTTGAAGCTTTAGGATCTTTGGGTCTAAAAATACCCGAAAATGTAGCTGTGATCGGATGCGATGACAACGAACTATCAAGCTCAATGGGACTCACTACCATAAGCTCTCCAAAGGAAGATATGGGAAAACTAGCTGCAAAAATATTGATAAAAAAGTTAATGAACATCGATAAAGATTTGGAATCGATTGACGTTAGAATTTGTAAACCGAAACTAGAAATAAGAAAAACGGTATAATAATTTATACTGCGTATTCCGAACGAAGCCGACCATCATTTCCATTTGATGTCAACCACTGGTTTATGATTTTCTCATCCAGCGCTTCTTCGTATGAAGGGGTGGTCGGCATCACCAGAATGAGTGGTCGACATCACCGGAATAGGCAGACAGAACGGACTGGAAACCTCTTAAGGACTCTTTTGAGTTACTCCCGGCTCCATCTTTTGATCATCGATGAGGTGGGGTATAGATCCATTTTACGCAATGAAGCCAATCTCCTCTTTCAACTGATATAGATTCGGTATGAAAAGGGATCGATCATTCTCACCAGTAACTATTCCTTTGATGAATGGGGAAGGATCTTTGAAGATCAAGTGGTGGCAACCGCTATTATCGACCGTTTGGTTCATCACGCTTATCTCTTCTACATCAATGGAACCAGTTACCGGTTAAAAGGAAAACTAAAGAAAGGAGAAAATCAATAAGAGAAGAAGAGGGGGTCAATTTTATTTGCGGATAAGGGGTCAAAAGGGTTGCCTATCGACATACAGCGAAAATGGATTATTAATTCAATTTTTTTCATTACACTCTTAACCTAAAGTCCCGCTTTTTTAATAACTATGAGTAAAGATTTCTTAATTAAAGCCTTATTTGAGGATAAAAACATAGTTATTATTAATACTAGGGAATTTTTGATTTTTTAATAATTAAAGACTTAAAAATGGCTTCATTGACAATATCTTATGATTTATAGTTATTATAATTCCGGGACTTTAGGTCTTAACTTACTACTAAACGGTTAATTGGCGAGTAAAATATATCCCTTCCTGGTGATAAAATATTAGGATTACCATCGATACATTCTATCAACGGGGCTGAATTGCAGTTGTGCTTCTTGGAGTTGTTTCCCTCCCATGTGAACATAAATCATACAGGTTTGGATATCGGAATGACCAAGGAGCTTTTGTAAACTGAATACGTCGCCACCGTTGCGGATAAAGTTGGTGGCAAAGGTATGTCTTAAGGTATGTGCCGAACATCTCACCCCTTGGATTTTAGCCTTTTTTGCCAACCGCTCGATAATTTGGCAAAGTCCCCTTTTCTTCAATCCCAAACCCTGGTTGGTTATGAAAAGTTTGTCTTCATATGGGAAAACTCCCCTTTTTTTAACCCACCTATTTAATTCTTTCGCCACGGTTTTACCCATATAGACTTCCCGGTCTTTTCCGCCTTTCCCATGAATCAATAGACTTCTTTTGTTAATATTCACTTCTCTCATGGTTAAAGAGAGCAATTCGCTAAGTCGGATGCCGGTATCGAGAAAGACGAGAAGAATAAGATAATTTCTAAACCCTTCCCATGTGGTTTTATCACAGGCTTTGAGCAAATCATGCATTTGTTCATCATTGAAAACATATGGGTATTGTTTTGGCAATTTTGGTTTTGCGATTTTTTTGGAAAAGTCCTCAGTAATATATCTTTCCTGGTAAAGAAAAGAAAATTCAGAAATGCCTTTATTGCTTTGACTTTAGTTTCAACCGAAGCCGGTTTTAACCCCTTCTCGTATAACTCTGAAATGTGTTTCCGTACATGAGATATTTCCAGTTCATTCGAGGGGACATTGAGGGATTTGATGAGGGGGATAATACTGTATCGATACCATTCGATTGTGTTTCTACTATCCCCATTAACCTTGCGGGTAAGGAAAAAGTCTTCGAGGATATCTTTCCAAGGAGATTGAATATCGGTGAGGTTCATGTTCCCTTGACTCCTTAAAATTGAATTAGACAGGGAACATCAAACCGGGGATGGAATCGCTCAATGAAGGCTTTTTCTTACCTGGTCGGGGCGAGAGGATTTGAACCTCCGGCCTCTTGAACCCGAGTCAAGCGCGCTAACCAGACTGCGCTACGCCCCGATAGACTTAAACTATAGCAAAAAAAAGAAATTCCTTCAACCAGTTCCTCATTTTTTACCAATAAAAAAAGGCGGGCATTTTGCCCGCCTTTTTACCGGCTTTTATTTGGTCTCTATTTCTACCTTTTTTGCTTTAGGTTTGCTCGGTTCAGTTTTTGGTAAGGTAATTTTTAGAATTCCATCTTGATAATTCGCTTTCACTCCGTCTTGGTTTACTTCGGCTGGTAATCCTATAACTCTCTCAAATGTTCCACGATATCGTTCCATAATGCAGCAACCGGTATCTTTCTGCTCCCACTCATCCTTGACTTCTCCACGGATCTCGATTCGGTCTGGTGTTACATTAATGTCAATATTCTTTGGATCAATGCCGGGTAGTTCAGCTTTTAAAATAAACTCTGTATCGGTCTCCGTCATATCAATCAGTGGATATGTACCTCGTCTCATTGGTACATTCCCTAAAGTAAAATCAAATAATTCATCAAACATGCGATCGATATCGGAACGGAGATCGAATACATCCCACAGTCTTCGAACAGGTCGTAATAGCCTATCTTCTCTTCTAACTGGTAAAGATCTGTTCACCATATTCCGTACCTCCTTCATGTTTTTTTTAACTTCGGTTTTTATTATAATCAAAGAAAGTCAAATTGTCAAGAGGAATGTCAAATTTAGTCAAAATTTTCTAAAAAATGATACTCTAAAACTTGAGATATTTTTAAATCGGGAATAGACAAATAAAATCCCACGATATCAACCATACACTCCAAGGGAATGAGACCAATAATTTCCGATCCCTGAATTTCAACACCATAACGATGGGCTTCAATTTTTACTAATTCATAAGCTTGAACCACTGTACTCATCCTAAAATCTAACAGGTTCATTGATACTTGAACTTGATTTCGACTTTTTAAATTCACACCGATCGATTTAACTCGTGTTAATCCTCCATATTCTCCCCTCACTTTTTTAGCAATTTCCTTGGCAATTTTTATATCAGTACTTTTTAAATTCACATTAAAGGCTACGAGAGGTTTTCTGGCACCGATTGCAACTGCTCCGAGCGTTGGATGAAGACGGGCTAAACCATAATCCGGTTTTCGGTCCGCAACTCGATGGATTTCTTGAAGAAGACTTTCATATCCACCTCTCCTTATCAGGGATAAATCTTCATGTTCTGGTATTAAAGCTGCTTGTCCATATAAATAAACTGGAACTGAATATTTTGTTGCAACTTCTTTTCCGATGCTTTGTGCCAAAGTAATACAATCTTCCATAGTTGCGCTTCCCCATGGTGTAAATGGGATCACATCAACTGCTCCTATCCGGGGGTGTTCGCCATGGTGATGGGAAATATCAATTGATTCAAGGGCAATTTCAAAGATAGCAAAAACCGCCTTCGTAAGACTTTGCTCGTCTCCCAATAGACTAATCACCGACCGATTATGGTCGACATCGTAAGAGTAATCAGCAATTAAACATCCTGGAATTTGGCCAATATTCTTGGTCATTTCATTAATAATATTCTCATCAGAACTACTGATATTAATTGCACTCTGGATGATTTTCCTTTTCATTTTTACTTCTCCCTTCTATCCTGAAAATAAAGATATTAGCAAAAAATTGAACAAAAAAACTGAGAAAGGCACACCCCCCCTGAATCCCCCCTCAATGGTGGTATGAATTGAACAATTCCCCTCCGTGGATGGGTGCCGTTTTACGGCGGGGAGGGTGCCTTTCTTTTTTAAAGGTAACCCTGAGACATTGAATAAGTTACATCAAAAAATTTTGATAAATGAGATTGCCACGTCGCACAGGACGCTCCTCGCAATGACGGAGCAGGAAACGTTCAAATCCCCCTAACCCCTTTTTGAAATGGGAAAATTGATTTCTGAACCGCATTTTCATCCTCAATTGGTGCTGCTAAGCAGCATGAAGGCCTATCATGAAAATAAAGATATTAGTAAAAAATTGAACAAAAAAACTGAGAAAGGTACACCC
>JAAYUT010000341.1 GCA_012517485.1 Candidatus Atribacter fermentans | reverse complement strand
GGGAAATGTGCAGCTTTTGGTGATGCTTTGGCACGAGTTTTAAAAAAAGCCGGATTTTCTGTCGAAAAGGAATATTATATAAATGATGCTGGTCGGCAAATTGACTTATTAGGTCTTACCTTAGAGTGTCGCTATCGGCAGCTATTTGGTGAAGAGGTTGAAATACCAGAAGGGGGATATAAAGGTGATTATATGATAGACATCGCCGAGGATTTGAAGAAAGAAAAAGGCGATTCTCTTTTATCTCTACCAGATGAAGAAAAAACCGAAATATTTAAATCATATGCCGTCTCAAAAATACTGCAAAGCATACAAAAAGATTTAAGCGATTTTCAAGTTCACTTTGATGTTTGGTTTAGTGAAAAAACTCTCTATCAGAATCACGAAGTTGAAAAAGCTCTGGATCAATTAACCAAACAGGGTTTTACCTATGAAAAAGATGGAGCTCTTTGGCTAAAAACCCAACAATGGGGCGACGATAAGGATCGAGTTCTTATCAGAGAGAATGGCTCGCCGACCTATTTTGCATCGGACATTGCCTATCATTTTAATAAATGGCAAAGAGGTTTTGAAAGAGTAATCGATATTTGGGGAGCCGATCATCATGGATATATACCTCGTATGAAAGCGGCAGTGAATGCTTTAGGTTTAAAGAAAGATTTTTTAGAAATTTTTATAGTACAATTTGTTACCCTTTTAAGAAACGGGCAACCAGAAAGAATGTCAACCCGACAAGGTGAATTCATTCCCTTGCGGAATTTAATTGATGAAGTTGGAGTCGATGTTGCTCGCTACTATTTCCTTATGAGAGATCCTGCAACTCACCTTGAGTTTGATATTGAAGAAGCTAAAAAAACATCAATGGATAACCCAGTCTATTACGTCCAATATGCCTATGCCCGAATCTCTTCGGTTTTTCGAGAAATGGAAAAGAAAAACTTGTCAACGATAGGCATAGAGCAAAAATATGAATCATTTCACAATGAGCATGAAAAATTATTAGCTAAAAATTTGATATACTTTCCAGAGGTAGTAAAACGATCAGCTTTAGCACGGCAACCTTATATGATCTGCAACTATGTCACAGATTTAGCGGGTTCATTTCATACTTTTTATAATAACAACCGAATTTTGGATGAAGAAAATTTAGAGTTAACGGCTTTTAGGCTTCAGTTATGCCGTGCAACTCGACAGGTGCTTAAAAATGCTTTGGATTTATTGGGCGTTTCAGCACCAGAAACGATGTAGGGAAGGTCGATAAGTATGAATGGGAAGGAAGGAAAATTTATTTTTGTTACTGGAGGAGTCACTTCCTCTTTAGGAAAGGGAATTACTGCATCATCAATCGGTCGAATTTTAAAAAGTCGACAACTTAAAATAACCATGCAGAAATTTGATCCGTATATCAATGTTGATGCTGGCACTATGAATCCTTACCAACACGGTGAGGTTTTTGTTACACAGGATGGGGGAGAAACCGACCTTGACCTTGGCCATTATGAGCGGTTTATCGATGAGGAATTATCAAAATCAAGTAATGTGACAACCGGAAAGATTTATAGTTCGGTTATTGCTCGGGAAAGACATGGGGATTATTTAGGAGCAACTGTTCAAGTTATCCCTCATATTACCAACCAAATAAAAGAAGAAATTTTTCGCCTCAGGGAAGAATCTCAAGCCGATGTTTCAATTGTAGAAATTGGTGGGACAGTTGGCGATATTGAATCCCTCCCATTTCTGGAGGCTATTCGCCAGATTAAGAATGATATTGGAAAATCGAATTGCTTGTATATTCATGTCACGTTAGTTCCTTTTCTTGATGCTGCTGGTGAGTTAAAATCAAAACCCACTCAACACAGTGTGAAAGAACTGCGAAGCATCGGAATCCAACCCGATATGATTATTTGCCGCTCGTCCCATGTTGTAACCAGAGAAGTTATATCCAAAATTGCTCTTTTTTGTGATATTGAAAAAGAAGCTATCATTCCTGTTCTTGATGCTGAATCAATCTATGATGTTCCGCTTATATTAGAAGAAAAGGGAGTAGGGAATCTCATCATCAATAAACTTCAGCTGAATGCTGCTGACGTTGATCTCCAAGAATGGTCAAAAATTATATCTCGAATGAAAAACCCTAATCAGAAGATTGTTATTGGGATAATCGGGAAATACGTTGAGTCGAAGGATGCCTATTTAAGCATTAACGAATCTTTAAAACATGGGGGAGGAGCCTTAGGAGTCAAGGTTTGCATTAAACCAATTGAAGCAGAAAAAATTCAGGAACAAAATGTTGAAGAATGTCTTGGAGACCTCGATGGTGTTTTAATCCCAGGAGGTTTTGGAAAAAGAGGAATAGAAGGAAAAGTTATTGCCGCTAAGTATGCTCGGGAAAATAACATTCCCTTTTTTGGAATTTGTTTAGGAATGCATACGGCAGTAATCGAATTTGCCCGTAATGTTGCCGGAATGGCAGGCGCTCATTCAACCGAATTTAATCCAGAGACACCCTTTCCAGTTATTCATCTTTTGCCGGATCAACGTTCAAAAAAAGATTTAGGTGGAACTATGAGATTAGGCAACTATCGTTGTCAACTGAAAGCCAATACAATGAGCTATTCCATGTATCAACAGAAAGAAATATTAGAACGGCATCGCCATCGTTATGAGTTAAACTCTGAATATATCCAGCAATTTGAAAAATCAGGAATGATTATGGCAGGTTTTAACCCTGAATTTCAGGTCGTTGAAATGATTGAGCTTGCCAACCATCCCTGGTATATTGGAGTCCAGTTCCACCCTGAATTTAAATCCCGACCGAACCGACCCCATCCACTTTTTTATGGCTTTGTTCAGGCAGCTCAAAAGTTTCACCAAACTCAAAGAATAGGAGAGAAATCATTTGGGAAATAACTTAAAACCCATTGGAGTGATTGATTCTGGTGTCGGGGGGCTAAGTATGGTTTTTGCTTTAGATCAGTTACTTCCTTCGGAAGAAATAGTGTACGTTGCTGATCCGCTTCATTTTCCCTATGGAGAAAAAAATAAAAACGAGTTAATTCCTATAGTTTCCTCATTAATTTCCTTTTTAACTGAATCCTTAAAGGTCAAACTAATCATAACTGCTTGTGGAACGATCAGTTCAAACTGTCTAGAGGAGCTGTCAACTTTATTTCAAGTTCCATTCATTGGTATTATTGATCCAGCCTCTAATGATGCTGTAAAAAAAACGAAAACCGGCAAAGTCGTTGTATTAGCAACTTCAGCTACAATAAAAAGTGGTACTTTTCGAAAACATATTCAAAAAATAAATTCTGCTATTACGGTAAAAGAGGAAGCATGGCCGGAATTTGTAGATGCGATTGAAAAAGGACTCCATCAAACCGAACAGTGGAAACAATGGATTCAAAATCAATTGTTTCGATTCCAAAAAGAAAATTTTGATACTATTATTATGGGTTGCACCCATTTTGCTTTAATATCTTCCTTTTTCCAAGATATTGCTAAAACTTCATTTGAAATTATCAATCCAGCTTTATCAACCGCTCAAGAAGTAAAAAAATATTTAGAAAAAACAGATTTGTTGAATCAATCAAAATTAGGCAGTAAGAGAATCTTTGTGCGAGGAAACAGTACAAACATAAAAAAGGCGATTCAAAATTTCTCAGAATTACAAAAAATTCGTCCTGAGGTATTTCCTGAGATGAATCAAGAGAATAAGATTCTTTACAATTCTCAGAGAATTTGTACCCCAGCCTCAACTCCAAGGTAAAAGCTCTAGAAAGATCCCCAAATGAAAAACAACATAGTTTATCGTTTTCGTTCTTATGCAAAAATAAATTGGTTTTTAAAAATTGGTCAACGGAGACAGGATGGATATCATAACATTTTATCGGTCATGCAACTCATCGATTTTTATGATATCATTGAGCTTTATTTTCCAAATCAAAATTGCGATGTAGTTCAATGTAATTACGAGATTCCAACTGGGAAGAAAAGCTTACTTGGCCGCCTATTCCATCTCTTGCGGGAATCGGACTCTCATTTAAAAGATCGATATTTTGGTGTTAGAATTACCAAGAACATCCCCCCAGGAAGTGGTTTAGGAGGCGCGAGCAGCAACGTAGCGAATTTATTAAAAAAGATCAATGAAATCCTATCATTAACGATTGCAGATGAAAAATTGATTGAATTGTCAGCAAAACTTGGTTCAGATATTCCGTTCTTTACAACCGGCCATTCCTTTGCAATAATAAGTGGAAAGGGTGAAAAGGTCATCCCTCTTCCTCAACCACCAGAAAAGTTTATAGTTTTGGTTTTTCCAAAAGTGGGAATTGATACCCACTGGGCTTACCAAGAGTGGGATATCGAACAAGAGAACCAAAAAAGCCAGTATTTTCCTTCGGTAGAAGATTTTTTAGATGACTTTACACCAAACCAGATAGAGAAATATATCTGGAATGATTTTGAAAAAATAATTTTTAAACATTTACCAGAATTAAATGAATATAAAAAAATTCTGGATAAAATGGGATGTTCGTCAGTTTTTATGACAGGAAGCGGTTCAACAATCATTGGTATAGCTCCGAATCAAGAAAAAGTTATTGATATAGTTAAAAAACTAAACCAACAAGGAATACATTCACAATGGTCAAAAACAATTTTTAATGTTGATGTGAATTCAAGTGTTGGCATAGAGGGAGGGGGAAAACCATGACTGATGCCATAATTTTAGCAGGTGGAGATAGTAATCAAGAATTTTTAAAAAAATTTGGTGTAAATAACCGATCACTACTTGTCATTCATAATAAATTTATGATAGAGTATGTTATAGAAGCCCTCAAAGAGGTTTC
>JAAYUT010000340.1 GCA_012517485.1 Candidatus Atribacter fermentans | reverse complement strand
TCAAAATAAACCCGGTGGGTATCTTTATCAATTGATATCCAATCCCAATGAAAGAATTCTCTTTATAATTATTCTGGGTATTATCATAGCTTTAGTAACAATTTTTTATTCCCAAAAAAGAACAAGCTAAAAAATGGAATTTAAAGAGAAGATTTATCTTCATTCATCACTTTGGATTTTGAAGCAGCAAAAATCTTATTATTTTTTCTTTCCTGAAAATATAATTCACCATATACACACAATGCTGTCATCCTGAGCGGTGCTTTTCCGCGTGAGGATCTCATCTTTTCCTAATTTAAAAAAGAATTAATAAGATTGCCAGGTCGCCCAAGACGCTCCTCACGATGACGGATTGAGATATATAGTTTCATCATTGATTGGTGCTGCTATGCAGCATGAGAGTCTAGCTCCAAGTTAAAACAAGTTCGCATCGAATACGCCTCTTAAAAATAGATAAAACAATCAATCAATGTATTCATTATCTCAATGAAAATGGACTTTTTGATTTATTTTAAATGTTCATCATTGATTCATAGTATTTGATAAATTCTTTTTCTCATCTTCCTTCGTTTCAGAAATCTTTTTCAATTTTTCATTCGCTATTCTAATTTTTTCATCCACCTGTGCTTTAATAGTTCCGGATTCATAAGTCCCATCATCAAGAATTTTTCCCGCTTTCATTCCAGTAAGAATTTCTATGGCTTCATCAACAGTTTTGACTGCGTAAATATGAAAAAGGCCATCCCGAACTGCCTGAACAATTTCATCATCTAACATAAGATTTTGAACATTACTAGCGGGAATAATGACTCCCTGTTTCGAAGTTAATCCTCGATTTTTACATAATTGGAAAAAACCTTCAATTTTTTGGTTCACACCTCCAATAGCCTGAACTTCTCCTTTTTGATTAATAGAACCAGTTACAGCAATATATTGTCGAATAGGGATTTCACCAAGACTTGAAAGAATAGCACATGTTTCTGCTAATGAAGCACTATCTCCCTCAACTCCTTCATAGGATTGTTCAAAGCAGATACTGGCTGACATCGAAAGCGGCTTATCTTGGGCAAAAGTATGACCTAAATATCCACTTATAATTAATATTCCCTTATCAAAAATTTTTCCACTCATCCGAGATTCACGTTCAATATTTATTAAACCTTGCCGACCCAAATAAGTCCTTACGGTTATTCTTGAAGGTTTCCCAAAACTATAATCACCTAATTCATAAACTGACATTCCATTGATCTGACCAATAACTTCATTTTCAATATCGATTAAAACTATACCTTGATTAATCAATTCTTGAATTTTATCCTCGATTTGGTTATGTCGGACCTTTCTTTCTTTTAAAGCTCGTTCGACATGACTCCGAGTAACGTTCTCAGAATGATCTTGTCTAGCCCAATGATCAGACTCAACCACAATATCCTTAAGATAACCAAATTGGGATACCAATTTATCCTTATGAGAGACTCTTTGTGAGGCATGTTCCAAAAGACGGGCAATCCCAGAATTTTCAAAAGGAAGAAGATTTTCATTATCACAAATTTTCTTTACATAACAAGCAAAAGAATGAATAACATTATCATTTTTATCTAATTGGAAATCAAAATCGGCTTTTACTTTAAATAAATCTTTAAAGTCTTCATCATAAATGGTCAATAATCGATAAATCATATCATCTCCAACCAAGATAACTTTTGCATGAAATGGAAGAGGCTCTGGAGTTAAACCCTGGGGTGCTACTAATCCATATTGTTCCCAAGGATCTTCAATTTTAATTTCCTGATTTTTCAGAGCTCTTTTCAAGCCTTCCCATACTCCGGGATTCATAACAAGATCACGGAAATACACGATAAGATATCCACTATTTGCTAAATGAAGTGATCCTGGTTTAAGCATAGTATGATCGCTATAATAAGTCCCCATCATTGCCTTTCGTTCTATTCGACCAAAGAGGTTCGTCCAATTGGGGTGGGATTCAAAAATGACTGGTGGCTCATTCTTATCAGAATTATCAACCAAAATATTAATCTTAAAGGGTAAAAAGGGATCTTGTAATCTTTGAAAGGGAAGAAGCTGGGGAGTTGTGGTTGTTTCCTGGGAATCTCGAAAATATTGGAGATATGTGAGAGTATATTTTTTTAGAAATTCAAGAAATTGAACGATTTCTGTTTGGTTTTCATATGGTTTGATACATTCCTTAAAAAGGGGGGTAATGGCAAAATCAGCAATACGATTATCTAAATCAGATATTTTATTTTTAAGCTCTATTTCCAACTCATGAATTTTTTCGAAATAATTGTTAATTTCATTTAAGAGCGTTCGACGTCTATCTTCGATGGTTTCTTTTTCGGTATCAGATAATGCAATATATTGCTCTTGTGTCATCGGTTTTCCCTCGACCAATGGAACCAAGATTGGTCCCATGGAAGTCATACGAAAAGCAAAATTTTCCTGGAGAGCCATTCGTTCCAGTTCTTGAATGATTTGCCGATTCTTTCTTTGTTCCTCATCAATCAAGATTTGTTTCTGATTTTTGTACTCATCTCCAGCAAAAGCTTTGGGAAGGATCTCTTTAATATTCTTTAAAAGGTTTTCCAAGCGTAAAGATAATTTTTTGCCCTCTCCAGCTTGAATTTTCAAAACTCGTGGTCGATCGGGACTGTCAAAGTTAAAAATATAACACCAATCAGAAAGCTCTGGAAGAATTCCCTTGGCTTGTTGATTCTTTAGCTTTTTTGTGATGCAATATCTGATAGCCCCAACCCGTCCAGTTCCTGTTAGACCAGTTAAAAATAAATTGTATCCAGGTCTTTCTAAATCCAAACCAAATTCGATCGAACGAATCGCTCTTTCCTGACCAATAAATTCATTAAATGAACATAATTCTGAAGTATTTTTAAAGCCTAAGCTTTCTGATTCACAGTACCATCGGAGTTGTTCGGGTTTTAATTCTAAATCGGTATCCATCGAACTCCCTCTTTCTTTTAAAGACTAAAATTTTATCGTTTTAAATGAGTTTAGCATATCGCTTCCAGTTATTGATGCTTTGAGTAGTAAAAAATCGATTCGAGGAAAAAATTTAAAGTCATGGAGAATAAAATAGTGATATTTATTTTAAACTTTAGTTATATAATACGAAAATATTGATTAAAATAATCCACTATGATTCCTTTCTCTTAAAACATCAAAGAGGGATTAATTGTATATCGCCTCGAACACCTAAAACATCCTGAAAAACAACCACAACACCAATGATCTCTTGAATATTTTCACAGTATTTCAATGCTTTTTCAACATCTTTTTTAGAATGAATTAAATTACCAATGCTGGTTGCCCAGGCATCTGCTAATGCTGAAGACTCAGCAACGATGGTAACAGCATCTGCTTCACCAAAGCTTAAAGAATGTCCAATTTTACCTGATGATGTTGCCACTCCATAAGTCTTTCCTGGTGAAATCAATAATCCGATGTGTGTTTTGAAGGGAGAATTTTCACCTGTATAAATTGCAATAACTCGTTCCTTCAAAGAATGGATAAGTAAGTCTCCTCCGTTTTCGATAATCAACTCGGCTGTTTTAGCCAAGAGCCCATGCGCCAGACAATCATTTACCGCTCCAGCAACCGCAGCCATTGGACCAACTCCTGCCTTTTTTACCGACTCTGCCATAATTTTACAAATAGGAGGAGCAAAATCATCGATTTTTATTGGCACCAAAGACTCCTGAAACTGTGAATTGTATCGAATATAAGCTTCAAGATTTCTTCGTTCTTTATCTAAAAGAGAATAAGAGAGCGAGCTTAAGTCCTCATTGGCATAGATCATGAGATCGCTTTCTTTGATTTTTACTTCGAATGCGATTAAACCAGCAGGTTTCACCATCTTTCGATAAAACCGCTCCACATAATCGGTCATGCTTTAAAATAAAGCCTCCATTGCTCGAGTAGGACAAGCTAAAACACAAAGTTCACAAGCAATGCATTTTGATTCCTCAAATTTTACCTGATAAGAAGCCTTGTCCATATAAAGAGCTGTAGTAGGGCAAACTCCTAAGCAAGAACCACAATCAATACAAAGTTGATCGTTTTTCTTAATATCTTGGCTTAAAGGTTGGATTTCAACTCCTTTTTCTTGAAGGTACTTAAGGCCTTCTTCATTTTTTGCATTTTCCCCAATAATCTCTAAAACCATAAGCCCTTCATGGTGAGGAGATATTGAGGCTCGTAAAATATTAAAGGTTAATCCAAAACGAAGCGCTAATTCACACACAACCGGTCTCTCAGCTGCTTCTCGGGGAAAATGTAGAACCACTTTCTTAGTCGATACCATTTGGTTTACCTCCTAACCCCATTGGTATTATTATATGGTCGTTCAGCAAGATTTCTAAAACGAACACCTGAATCGGTACTTGGAAGAACGAATGTTGGTTGGGTTAAAGTAAAATCACCATTTTGAATCCACTTTTTTAAAATTGAACAAATTTCACGGGCACGTGAATAACTGGAAATTGGTGAAGTCGGTATTTCCTTTCCAGCATGGTATATTTTACCACTTCTTAATTCCGCATAATTTACATAACCCAAAATCTCACCAGTCCCGTTAGGATAAGCATTACTATAATCAATGATTGGTGCCTCAATATCTTGATCTCGAACAGCACAATACTGGAGCGTTTCTTCATCAAGTATAGGAATAGGCACACCCAATCCAACTGCAAGAGAACACCCATAACCTCGAATACTTAATCCCCATAGCCAATTCGGATCCATGCCCTTCATATCACCAATGACTGCTAAGGTGCCCGCACCTCCTCTGGGTATTCCTTTATCGTTTCTCTCTACACTTGGGTCATGCTGAGTCCCCTGCCATGCAACATATCCAACGCCACCACCTAAAAATATCTTCGTTCCCACACCAATAACTCGATAATACGGATCATTCAATAAAGGACTTAATTGTCCAGCAGAAGAAAAACCAGCATTTCCTAAATGTGGAAGAAGTACTCCAAGATAAGTGTAAATTATTTTGTCTGAACAATTCACTGCTACATTGTAATTTTGATAAGCATTACGTGGATTAAAGAGATAGGCTTGATTCAAGTCCTTGATATTAATCCAGGTTAGTAATTTTTTTCGTGGATAATCATCAGTTCCATAACCGTATGCTTCCAATAAAATATCTTTACCAGAAACTAAATCTTGAATAACATGACCTCCACCATACTTAAATTCACCGGGATAGATTTTATTCAATGGATCATCTTTAGCAACCTGTGTTGCACCAATATAAAGGTCAACCGCTGCTAAACCTCCATATGCCATCACCCCATTTAAGTATGCCTCGCTGATTTTCATCCTTGGTTTGGTATGGCCAATATTTATCATTGCTCCAGAAGAGCACATTGCACCAAAGGTTCCTGTAGTGACGACATCAACTTCACGAGCGGTTTTTTCAATTCCATTTTTATCAATTAATTCAATGATCTCTTCAGCGGTGACAACCACCGCTTTTCCCTTTTTAATTTTTTCATTAATTTCTTGGTAAGATCTCAAAGCACTACTCATAATATTTACCCCCTATTTAAAAAATAAGAAAACCCCCGCCCAAGGGGCGGGGGTTCATCCGCGGTACCACCCTTATTCAGATAGTCTAAGGCTATCTACTCATTCCCCATCCTAATCATAAGATGGAAATCGAATAACGCCGATTAAACGGTTATGGTTACTCGGTTTTCACCACAACAGCTCCCGGGCCATGTTCATTGAGTTCTGAAGGACCGGCTTCCACCTAACCCGGTTCTCTATCCCTTCTTCCCCAATTACTCATCCCGTTCTAAGCCGATTAATATTTTACGAATTATAACTAGGGGAATTAAGATTGTCAAGCATAGTTTGTTCATTTAATCAGTAAACATTCTAATTTATATAAAAACCCTCCTCAAAAAATAGAAGAGGGTTTTTATTTTCATCAACGATATCCAGCAGTGATAAGCTCTTCCAATTCACCAATTGTCTCTGGAGTTACAGTCCCTGCACCAGTATTAATGTTGAAACCAGTTATTTTATACTTTTTGGTTAAAACAATTTGAACAATAGGAATAAACCCCTGCAAATAGAGCTGTTGATCAAGAACCGCACTAATATATCCAGTTTTAAGACCTTCAATAGTTGCTGGTGATAAATCAATACCAGCTGATATTATTTCACCTGGTTTCTTCTTCAAATTATCTCTTAAAAGATTTACTAAGATTCCAGTTATTGCTCCATGTTGAGTTCCAATTGCTTTACAATCTGGATGGGCTTGAAAATATCCAGTTAATATTGGTATGGCTGTCGAGGCATCAGCATCAGCTTCAGGAGAAATTTCTTGGCGATCAACAATGATTCCAGCATCTTCAAGTGCTCTTGCCATTCCTTCTTCGCTTTGCCCACGGAAGGGTTGCGAGAAAAGACCATATACGATGGCTTTATCTCCTGGTTTTAAACCAGCTTTAACCATCGCTTGGCCAGTTAAATAACCACCCGCAAACAAATCAACACCAGCATATCCAAACCCTTTTGCTAAAAATTCTTCCTGGATATCGGGAAGCGGTGTATTGTTCACAGTAACTATAATTCCCTTACTATCAGCTTCTCTTACTAAGTCCCACATTGCCGCTGAACCTGGGTGTCCCATAATAACGATCCCATCAGGTTGAGCAGCAATAGCTTCTTTAAACTGTTGAACCATTTTTTCCGGCTGCCATTGTGAATATTGTTCAATAAGCTTTACTCCTAATGCTTTCGCGGCTTCTCTAGCGCCTAATGTTCTCTGTATGGTTGCTACTGCCCCTTCAGCCCCTCCCATTTGACAATAAATCACCATTCCTTCCCCTAAAAGCTTCTCTTGCGCATAAAGTGGAAGTGTAAAAGTCATAAATATTAATGTAACAATGAGAATAATTGAAAACCTTTTCATTTCTTTTTCCTCCTTAATAATATTAAACTTATAAAATAAAAATTTGTTTTGTATTTTCCTAATTTAAGAGCTTTACCTCCTTTCTATTTAATATTTTAATGACGTTTTCGTATTTTCAAAAATAGATTTATTCTTTCTTTAACCCTTTAGTAAAAACCGAGTTTCTCAAATTTTCAAAAAAACAAACCCTTTTCCCATTGGTTCGATCTAATACAATATTGAGCGCAATTGAACCCAGCATAATAAGTCCAGTCGTCAAACGAGTCCAGAATCCACCTATACCCGAAGCTGTAACTCCAGTTTCAAGAGAGCCGACAATAAACATACCAAACAGCGTACCTATTACCCGACCTTCTCCACCAGAAATTGAAGTTCCTCCAATGAATACCGCTGCCATAACCGGAAGGAGAAACCCACTTCCTTGATTTGTCCAGAAATTGGTCATTTCAAAAGTCAGTAAACAAGCCGCAAAACCACCCATGAGTCCCATTAAAGTAAAAACTTTAATTTTAGTGGAATCAACATTGACTCCCATGACTCGAGCGACATTGACGTTGTCTCCGATAAACATGATGCTTTCCCCAAAAGCATGACGATTCAATAAGTACCAAATAAAAATTGTCAAACCAATGGACCAAATGGCTTGAGCAGGGAAAAGATCACCAATTCTTCCAACAAGCAAGGTATGAAGAAAAGAACCTTTTATAGGGTTGACATTAAGAGAAACCCCTCCAGAAATTAAAATTGTGAGGCCAGTCCAAAAAAAGTTAGTTCCTAAAGTTGTCATTATTGAAGGAATTCCAATCTTGGTAAGGATCAACCCATTCATATAACCAATAAAGGCACCAGTCGCTAAAGCTGCCAAAAATGGAAGGAAAACCATCCCGGTAATATGATAAAGATAGGCAAAAACCATTCCACAAAAGGCAATAACCGATGGGAAAGAAAGATCAATTTCACCAGCAGTGATAATAAGGGTTAATCCAGCAGCTAAAACCAGAGTAGGGGCATTATAGGTTAAGAAAGACATATAAATGGTTGGCCTTAGAAAAGCATTTGGCGCAGTTTTCATAAAAGCTAAAATTATAACAATAAAAACCAACATGACCGGGAATCCTTCTATTGCTAATAAACCCTTTTTTTCGGTTTTTATCATATCTCCAACTCATCTCCCCTCTTTTTCGATGCATATCGTAAAAGAAACTCATCTAATTTTTCTAAAGTCATTTCTTTTTTGGAGAAATTGGCTACCACCATTCCCCGATCAATAATAACGAAACGATCAGCGATGTCATAAACATGTCCGATATTATGAGAGATATAAACACAAGATCTGCCAGAGATTCGAATTTTATCGACAAATTGAAGAACTTTTCGGACTTCCTTCACTGATAGAGCAACCGTTGGTTCATCAAGAATAATTAAATCAGCATCAAAGTGCATCGCTCGACCAATAGCTATCCCTTGGCGCTCACCACCTGAAAGCTTGCTCACTTTAGAATCAACACCGATACCTACACCACGAAATCCTATCATGTCCATAATAATGTTATTGGCTATTTCTTTTTCCTTTTTTATGTTAATGAAACCGAATCGGTTCGTTATTTGCCGTCCTATAAAAAAATTTCTCCATAGTGTTTGTTTTTCACCAAGGGACTTATCCTGATAGACGGTTTCAATGCCGTATTTGTGGGCTTTTTTAACATTGTAGTCTTTCGCAGTAACTTTTTGTCCGCGAATATAAAGTTCTCCACAGGTGGGATGGAGAACTCCTGTCATAATTTTAACCATAGTTGATTTTCCAGCACCATTATCACCAAGTAAACCAACTACTTCATTTTTCCCAACTGAAAAATTAATATTTCTCAACGCTTCGACGTTCCCAAAACGCATCCCAACATTTTTCATTTCAAGAATGTACTGGAAATTCTTATCCCCCATTTTCATCCCGCCTTAATGCTTCTTCTACTCACTGATTATTTAATTATAATTTTCATTTTTTATTTTGTCCAGATAAACAAGTATCATATTTTTTTATAAATAAATTGGTTATTTTCTTTCATTCTTAGATAAATTCAATTTTTAATATTTTATTTTATATTCTTTATTTAATAATTTATTCTTGCCTTTTTGAAACTCATTTTGTTGTTTATAATACTTTTACCAATTTATCACTTCCTATAAGGTTTAATTTTTTATAATATTCCTCATTTTACCTTTTAAGGATGAAAAGAGTTATCCCTCACCTTCTTCCTCTCCCATTAAAGGAGAGGAAAAAAGGAATAAGGCCTCTCCCGCCGAGGGCGAGGGAAAAAGAATCTTCTCTTTGCGAAAGGGAGATAAAAAGGGGTATTTAAGTTTTTTCCTGCTCCGTCATTGCGAGGAGCGCAGCGACGTGGCAATCTCATTGAGCCATTTTTTCCTTCTGAGTAAGGAGGCGTTTTTTACCGGACATGATAAGAATCTCATTTATTCCAATTCTACAATTCCACAAATAAGAAAAGTTAAATCATGAGATTGCCACGACCTCAAAAAACGAGGTCTCGCAATGACGACTAAAAGTTCCTTCTCCCTTGATGGGAGAAGGTCAGGATGAGGGTGGAAGCCCAGGATGAGATCCTGGTTGGTCGCTCTATATGAGTACCTTTAAAAAATCGTTTA
>JAAYUT010000339.1 GCA_012517485.1 Candidatus Atribacter fermentans | reverse complement strand
TGGTCTTTTAACCCTAATCGAAAATACCAGGTTGCTTGATCCAGAAGAAAATCTTCTTGAGATGGGTAAAGGACAAGCGCTTGATTAAAACTTGCTTGTGATTCTGATAAATTGTTTAATTTTTCTAAAATAGCTCCTTTTATGACTAAGGGAATAGGTCGTTCTGGGAAAAGTACAAGAGCTTGTTCGCATTCTTGTATTATATCGTTATAAATTTTTTTTACTGCTTCATGGTCTGTTTCGATTAACGATTGCTCGATTAATTTCTCAATAGACGAATTTAAATCTAAATATCTTCTTTCTTGAGGTGGAAGGCGAAGAAAGAAAAAATAGACTAAAAATATGATTCCAAAAAAAATTCCTAAATTGAGTAGATTTTTTTGAATTACTTTTTTTTGATTTTTTTCGTATTCAATATCCAACCACCACCACCAGTGGTCAGCCGGTGGATTGAGCGCAGCTCGTTGGTCAATAAATGCTTTTTTACCAGTCACTTTTACCAGAAGGCGACTTTGCTTTTTTAGTAAAGAATCAAAATTCCCTAACCGAGTTTCTTCAGGTTCTAAGTCGGCGTTTTTGGAACGAAAATACGTGAGTCCCTGCTCAATATCAGTTCTGAGACGGAGAATTTCGATACCTTTTCCTTTTTGATCTTTTAAGTTAGCGACATTTTTTGCGTAAATTTCTATCAGATTTCTAATATCATCTAATGATGGGTTCCATTTTTCAATCATTTATCTGTCACCTCCAAATCATCATTCTAAACGAAAACAAATGAATGGTAAACATTGAATTCTCAGAATAAAATTATAATTATTTGTGTTGATTGAGTTTTATAAGTGAGATTTTTTTTTAGGAATCAAAAAAATTATAATGTTGAAGAATTAAAAAGCGTTTAATAAAATAGAGAAAGTCTTAAAAAAATAAGAACGAAAAGAAAACATTTATAATGAAGAAAATAGAAGGAGGCACCCAAATGAATACTGGACAACCAGAAAAAGTAACTGCCAAAGATATTGCTAAAATGATAGACCACTCACTCCTTAGGCCTCAACTGACTCGAAAGGAAGTGATTGATGGTTGTGAATTGGCAAAAAAGTATGATGTTGCATCAGTCTGTGTTAAACCTTGTGATGTTCAAGTGGCTGCTGAAGTTTTGAAAGGAAGTGACGTTTTGGTAACAACCGTCATTGGGTTTCCACATGGTGCTCACCGGACTGATGTAAAAGTATTTGAAGCAGAGAAAGCGATAGAAGATGGAGCAGTTGAGTTAGACATGGTATTAAACATTGGTCGACTTTTATCCAGAGAGTTTGATTATGTTGAGCAAGACATTAAAGCGGTAGTCGATGTTGCTCACCAAAAAGGGATTATTGTCAAAGTCATTTTAGAAAATTATTATCTAACCGATGAGTTAAAAGAATTAGCTTGTAAAATTTGTGAAAAAGCTGGTGCTGACTTTGTTAAAACTTCTACGGGGTTTGCACCAGGTGGGGCAACTATTGAAGATTTAAAGCTCATGCGAAAATCAGTCAATCCAAAAATTCAAGTCAAAGCTGCTGGTGGAGTTCGAACTTTAGAAGGAGCACTGGCAGTTCGAGCAGTTGGTGGAGTTCGATTTGGTGCGACTGCAACCAAAAGTATTATGGAAGATGCCTATAAAAGGGAGGCCGCTGGAACCTTAGTCCTTCCATTAGAACCGAAGGACTTAGGCCCAAACCAATAAGAAGTGAAATCTTCAAACCTTATAACAGGAATTATGACTATCAATCCTGAAAATACCTTCAAATGAATTCCCCTATTGAGGTGGGTTAGGGAGGTGTGCTTTTCATCAGTCATCCTGAGGCTTCAAATTCAGAAACCGTGAGAATCTCATTTTTTTTTAATTCTTTATAAAAAAACTTTAAAAGGATGAGATTCTCACGTCGCATAATACGCTCCTCAGAATGACGGAGTGGTGTGGATGAGATTCTCAAATCGTCTGGTCAAAGCCACCGGACTCCTCAGAATGACAAAATGAATGGCGGAGAATGCCACGTCGCATAAGACGTTCCTCGCATTGACGGAG
>JAAYUT010000338.1 GCA_012517485.1 Candidatus Atribacter fermentans | reverse complement strand
TTTGCTTACTCTTGATAAAAAATTAGATATGTACCGGCAAATGATTACAATTCGATTATTCGAAGAACAAGCCGAATTATTATATATTGAAGGAAAGATTTTTGGAACTTTTCATCTTTATGTTGGTGAAGAAGCAGTAGCGGTTGGGTCTTGCGCCGCTTTGCAGCCTGATGATTTTATTACCTCTACTCATCGAGGCCATGGGCATTGTATTGCTAAAGGAGCCGATGTAAAAAGAATGATGGCAGAATTAATGGCCAAAGATACTGGTTATTGTCATGGGGTCGGGGGTTCGATGCATATTGCCGATGTTGAGAAAGGGAATTTAGGTGCCAATGGAGTCGTAGGTGGAGGCATTCCTATTGCTACTGGTGCAGCTTTAGGGTGTAAACTGCAAAAAAATGGGAAGGTAGTCATCTGCTTTTTTGGAGACGGAGCATCAAACACGGGAACATTCCATGAATCGATTAATATGGGTGCTGCTTTTAAACTTCCGGTCGTGTATATCTGTGAAAATAACCAATATGCAATGTCAACTTCGGTTAAATATTCTATGGCAATTGATGATATTTCCGAACGTTCCAAAGCCTATGGAATCCCCGGCGTGACCATAAACGGAAATAAAGTTCTTGAAGTGTATGAGACAGTAAGCCTGGCTGTTGCGCGAGCTCGGGAAGGGGAAGGTCCAACTCTAATTGAAGCAAAGACTTATCGCTGGAAAGGCCATTCAAAAAGCGATAAAAATGTTTATCGGACAAAAGAAGAGATAAAAAGCTGGAAAGCTCGTTGTCCTATTCAATCGTTTCGTCAGTATCTCATCAACGAAGAAGGTGTAAAAGAAGATATTTTAGGAAATATTGATACTGAAGTTGAAAAGCTTATACAAGAGTCAGTTCAATATGCCGAACAAAGCCCCGAACCGGATATAGAATCGGTAAGGAGGATGGTTTATGCCTGATCGAGTGATTACATACTCTGAAGCCATCCGGGAAGCATTACGTGAAGAGCTAAAAAATGACCCTCGGGTTTTTTTAATGGGGGAAGATATTGGTATTTATGGAGGAGCCTTTGCAGTAACCCTTGGTTTATATGAAGAGTTTGGTCCAGAGCGAATCATTGATACTCCAATTTCGGAAGCAGCCATAATTGGTGCTGCCGCAGGAGCTTCCTTAGTTGGAATGCGAGCAGTCGCTGAAATTCAATTTTCGGATTTTATAGCCATTGGAATGGATCAATTAGTCAACCAAGCAGCAAAAATTCGCTTCATGTTTGGTGGGAAAGCGACAGTACCAATGGTGGTGAGGGCTCCTATTGGTTCGGGAACTGGAGCAGCTGCCCAACATTCTCAAAGTCAAGAAGCCTGGTATGCACACGTACCGGGATTAAAGGTGGTTTTACCATCAAATCCTGCTGATGCTAAAGGGCTTTTAAAAAGTGCTATACGAGATAATAATCCGGTAATTTTTTTAGAGCATAAGTTATTATATAAAACTAAGGGAACGGTTCCCGAAGAAGAATATTTTATTCCAATAGGAAAAGCTGATGTTAAAAGAACTGGAAATGATCTCACTGTTATTGGTTATTCCAATCTCATACCAAAAAGTTTGCAAGCCGCAGAAAATTTGGCTCAAGAAGGGATTAGTGTAGAAGTATTAGATCTGCGTACCCTTCGTCCACTCGATACCGAAACCATATCTCAATCAATACAAAAGACTCATCGAGCACTGGTCGTTTATGAAGCCCCTCAATTAGGAGGGTTTGGTGCTGAGGTAGCAGCATTTATTGGAGAGAAATGTTTTGATGACCTTGATGCTCCCGTCATGCGCTTGGGAGGTCTTGAAATGCCACCACCGTATAATCCTCGTTTAGAAAAACAATTAGTACCTCAAGTGGAAGACATTATGAATGGGGTTCAAAAGTTAATGAAAGGATAAGAAATGAAATCTGATACCTTTCATCAGGATCTGATGCGAGAAGTGGCTAAATTATATTACTATGAAGATTTAACTCAAGATCAGATTGGAGAAATTATTGGTCTTTCTCGCCAAAAAGTTTGGAGAATGCTCAAAAAAGCCAAAGAAGAGGGTATTGTACAAATTAAAATTATAGAATCCTCAGATAAGGTGTTAGAAATTGAAAATCAACTTAAAGAAAAATTTGGTTTAAAGGAAGTTCGGATTGCAGTATCGTTTGAAGAGAATGACAAAATACTTTTAAAAAGAGTTGCCCAAGTCGCAGCATCCTATTTAAAAAACCGTTTAGAGCCTTATTCAGTTTTGGGAGTAGCTTATGGAAAAACTATATTTGAAATTATCCACTATCTCACTCCCAAAAAAATACCCGGTTTAAGAGTCATTCAAATTATGGGTGGTTATGGAAAACTAAAGGGAGACGTCATGGCAGTTGAACTTGCCCGTCGGATCGCTGAAATTTTTGATGGCCAGGTTGTTTATTTGATGGCTCCGGCTTTTGCTAAAGACCAAATCACTCGAGATGCGATTTTGAGTAATGAAGGCATTTCCAAGGTTCTTGACATGTCAAAAAAAGTTGATATTGCTTTGGTAGGAATTGGGGGAGTTTTGGAAAGTTCAACTCTTCTTGATACCGGGGATCTGTATGATTATGAAATTGAAGAATTACGAAAGAAAAAAGTCGCTGGGAATATTTGTGGGAATTTCTACGATGAAAATGGAGCCATAATTGAGACTTTAGCTGACAAAAGAAGAATCAGTATTAGCCTTCAAGATTTACAAAAAATACCATTGGTTATTGGGGTTGCTGGGGGAAAGAATAAGTTACTTCCCATTCTGGGAGCACTCAATGGAAAATTTGTTCAGGCCTTGATAACCGATGACCTGACTGCTTCACAATTGATCAACTATAAAAAATAAAAAGACTGTCATTGAGAAAGCAGGGTGAACTTATGTTAAAGGATTTGAAAGAAAAAGTTTGTGATGCCAATATAGAACTTCAAAAAAAAGGTTTGGTGATTTATACCTGGGGAAATGCCAGTGAAATTGATCAGGAAACAAAATTTGTCATTATAAAACCCAGTGGTGTTCCATATGAAGAGCTTACTCCAGAAATGATGGTAGTTGTTGACCTTAATGGTCAAGTCATTGAGGGAAATTTGCGACCTTCAGTCGACACGAAGATTCAT
>JAAYUT010000042.1 GCA_012517485.1 Candidatus Atribacter fermentans | reverse complement strand
TTCCTGATACTGAAATTTTAGATTTTTCTACTATCATTCCACAGGTTATGGGAAAAATTCAACCCAGAAAAATTGCTATAAGTCAATGGAATACTTTTCCCTATCTCATATTTCAAGACCTGGTAAAAAACCTGCCTCACGCAGAGATAGTATCTGGTGATGAAATGCTTCTGCGGGTTCGTCAACTTAAATCAAAAGAAGAAATAGAAGTTATTGCTGAAGCTTATCGAATTACTGAGGAATCGGTAAAACGCGCCTTAGAAGTTGCACAAATAGGAGTGAGTGAGCGTTTTTTAGAAAACGAAGGTCGAAAAGTTATGCTTGACTTGGGAGCAGAAGGAACGTCTTATCCTATATGGGTTTGTTCAGGTAAAAATACCTCTCGGAGTTTATGTAAGTCTACAGATAAAAGAATTGAAGCAAACGAATTAGTCCAAATTACTTTTGGTGCTCGATATCAGGGTTATTGTGGGAACATGTGCCGTGTTTTCTCTATTGGAGAACCTGATCCAAAAGTGAAAAAAATGATGATTGTTGCACTCCAATCAATGGAAATTGCTTTAGAAATGATACGACCCGGGGTTCTTTCTACTGAGGTTTTCAAAAAATACTATAATCACCTGGCAAAATATGGATGGGAAAAGTTTACTCTTTATGGCCCTGCTCATGGAACGGGGGTATCCGAAGTCGAAGGTCTTTGGCTTTCGGAAAACAATCCCTTTGTTGTTCAACCAAACATGGTGTTTAATATTGATATATGGATTACTGATGGTGAGGTGGGAATGAGGTATGAAGATGGAATCGTAGTTACAGAGAAAGGCATTCGAGAATTTAACCCCTATCGCCGAGAAATTATTATTTTGTAATTTGAAATGATAAAGGAGGTTGTATTATGTTTCAAGTTTTAGCTGTTTCAACGAATACTTATCATAATTTTTCTCTTGAGGATGCCTTAAAAGGCATAAGCCAGTCTGGTTTTCATTATTTAGAATTGGCTTGTGTTCGAGGTTGGACCGAACATTTTTCATTGCAAAGCTTTTCAGAAATTGATGTTAAAAAATTAAAGGAACAATGCGACTTATACAAATTAAAGATATGTAGTCTTAGTGGTCATTCCGATTTATCTCAACCTGATGGCTTTGAAAATCTAAAAAAAGCCATTGATTTAGCGGAATTACTCGGCGTAAAGATTGTCAATACCGGGACAGTAGAAAAAGAAGATGACTTGCCAATATTTTATAAATATATTCAGGATTTGGGTAACTATGCACTTAATAAGGGCATTAAGGTTGGACTTGAGATCCATGGTGATGTGCTAAAAAATGGACAAGCAGCTAAGGAATTCATGGAAACAATTCATCATCCTGCAATTGGAATTAATTATGATACGGGAAATTGTATTTTTTATGGTGATAGTTTACCAGAGGAGGATATCATTCATTGTCTTCCCTGGATTGTTCATATTCATCTAAAGGATAAGATCGGTGGTTATAAAGTTTGGAACTTTCCAACGTTAGGCGAGGGAATGGTTAATTTTAAAAATATTTTCACCATCCTGAAGGAAAAACAAATTGATGTACCAATGAGTGTAGAAATTGAATATAGCGGCTCATTTGATCATCCAGTCTCTTTTGTTGATGAATGCGTAAAAAAATCTTATGATTATCTTCAAAAAGTTATAGTATAGGAGGAAGATGCTATGCGCAAAGAAGACTTCATTTTTTATAATCTCCGGTCGGGTCAAAAAGGCAATGATATCAATATTATTTTTCCTAATTGGAAACCTGGAGATGAACGAGTGGCAGTGTTTTCGCCACATGATGATGATGGAATTCTTGGGCCTGGTTCGCTAATTCAGGGTATTCCTCTATTTGGGGGCGATGTTCATATTATAATATTTTGCAATGGATCAGGTGGTTATAGTGTAATAGAACAAAAATACATTATCACTGCTCTTCGCTCCAGGGAAACAGCTCGAGCATATAATGTTTTGGGGATTAAGGAAGAAAAAATTCACCGTCTTGAGTACGATGATTATAGCGTCTTTCCTTTTATTGGTTATAAACTTCCTGGAGGTGAAGAGGGTACCTTTAAGAAAATCATGCCTTTGCTCCGTCAGCTCAAGATCACTCGTGTTTTAGTCCCCAATGGATATCGAGAACATCTTGACCACACAGCTACTTATATGGTCGGAGCTTTTGATACTCCTCAAATCGGTGATCCAGTCATGGCAGACTGGGGTCAAGCTGAACCCATTCGTTCGATTCTACAGTATGCTGTATGGAGCGATTTTTCTCCTGAAGATGCAATGGTTGAAGGAGTAGATACTGAAATTCGGGCTAATCGTGCTTTGAAGGCTCCAATTGAGGCGGAAAAGAATGTTCTTAAGGCTATGGAAGAATACCAGACCCAAGCAAAAATTATATCCGGACTATTAAAAGCTCGAGAAGAACGAATAATATCAAAAAATCATGTAGCTGAAGTTTTTCTTTCTTTTGAACCACGTCCTCGGTGTGAGTATAAAAAGTATATTCATCAAATAGAAATGATTGATAATTCTGGAGGTCAATCTCTATGAAGAATATTGCTTTATTGGGTTCTGGGTTTATTGCTGGAGTTCATATGGAGGGCTGGAAAAGAATCTCAGG
>JAAYUT010000337.1 GCA_012517485.1 Candidatus Atribacter fermentans | reverse complement strand
TCGAATGTCAGCAATAACTGGAGAGGCAATAGAATGCGGGATGGAATTTCCTGGAAATCCATTAAAAGTGCGTTTTCAATGTTCTTTAGAAGATCTGAATGAAAAAATTGCATCTCAAGGGATTGGACATCATTGGATGGCAGGTTATGGCGATGTTCGTAAAGAACTTGAATATTTTTGTTCTTTAAATAAAATCCAATATTATGCATTGTAAAATGAAGTCAGAGTTCTTCTTAATATTCAAGATATTTAAATTAATATAGTAATATATTTTTAAATAGGAGGGATATCCAATGTATAAACAAAAATTTTTAACTCTTTTTTTAGCCATAGTCTTTGTTACAGTCAGTTTACTATTTAACTTCTCCTATGCCCAGGAAACTTTGAACATTCTTTGTTTCCAAGGTTACACAGAAGATATTTGGGTCAAGGAATTTGAAAGAATAACCGGTGCAAAAGTGAATGCCACCTATTCTGGTATGGTTGAAGAAATGTTCACCAAAGCTGCGGCTGGTGGTGGGCAGTACGACTTAGTTTCCATCGATTGCGGTTCAGTTCAAAGATACTACGAAAACAATCTTCTTCAACCAATTGATTTAAGTAAAATTCCCAATTGGGAGAAGGTAAGCCAAAAATTTAAAGATATCGACTTTACCATATTCGATGGAAAACCTTATCATGTCCCATTCGTTTGGGGTTCAAATAACGTTGTTTATAATAAAGATGCTGTGGGTGAATTACCCAATACCTGGTCAGTTTTATGGGATCCCAAATACAAAGGCCAAATTTCAATCACCGATGAAGCGAACAATAACGTTGTCACTGCAGCTATTGCACTTGGTTTTCCTGATCCTTACAATCTCAATGAAGAACAGTTTAAACAGGTTAAGGAAAAACTAATAGAAATTAAAAGAAATTTGCGGACTCTTACCGTTGGATTTGATTCAGAAAAAAGCGTTCTTGGTTCTGGTGAAACCAACCTGAGTATATCCGGATATGACTCTGGTCTTATCCTCTATCTCCGAGACGAACTAAAAATGAATGTTGGTCGTCTTACCCCAAAAGAAGGAATTTATGTTTGGGCAGATGGGTGGGTTATTTTAAAAGATGCAAAAAATCCCGATCTTGCCCATAAGTGGATTGACTTTATGTTATCAGATTTTGCCCAAAAAGAATTGGCTAAGTATATGGGATTTGGAGCAGTTACCCCTGCTGCCAAAGAAGTAATCGACCCTGATATCGTAAAGATGTGTAATTATGATGATATCGATAACGTTCCAGTTCCAGTCTTTTTAATGAAAAATCCTGAAAACTTTGAAGCTCGAGTCAATCTCTGGAACGAAGTCAAAGCAACTCAGTAAAATAATAAAAGAGGTGGGGAAGGGGAATAATAAATCAGGAAATATTCACTCTTCTCCACTTTAAGTATTTAGTAATAATCATGCTTTTTTATTTTAAAAAAGAGCAAAATTCATTTAAAATCTAATGTATATTGAAAAGATTTATTATAAAAAATCAATAATTATTTCTTTATTTAAAGGATAAACTTTACTCAATCGAGGTATAGAATGAACGGCCAAGAAACAGAAATACAACTTATTCAGATTTCTAAAAAATTTGGTAATTTTACTGCTGTTCAAAATGTTAATTTAGAAATCTATCATGGGGAATTTTTTTCACTACTTGGACCTTCTGGGTGTGGTAAAACAACTACCTTACGGATGATCGCTGGCCTTGAAGAACCAACTGAAGGACAAATATGTCTTGCCGGAGAAGATGTTACTTATAAACCTGCTTATTTACGAAATGTGAATACAGTCTTCCAGGATTATGCTCTCTTTCCCCATATGACAGTTGAAGAAAATATTTATTTCCCTTTGAAAATGAAAAAGGTGAAATATTCCAATGCTCGTGCCATGATTGAAGAAGCTCTTACTCTGGTAAACATGACAGACTTCGGCAAACGTTATCCCCAACAACTTTCTGGTGGACAACGTCAGCGTATTGCTTTAGCACGATCACTAGTCAATCGTCCCCGAGCACTTTTGCTCGACGAGCCCCTAGGAGCCTTAGATTTTAAACTCCGAATTGCCATGCAAAAAGTTCTAAAAGATATTCAAAAAAATGTGAATATAACCTTTATTTATGTCACTCACGATCAAACTGAAGCAATCACCATGTCGGATCGAATCTGTGTCATGAAAGATGGAGTAATCCATCAAATTGGTACTCCTGATGAAATTTATAATTCTCCTGCTTCTACTTTTGTTGCCAGTTTTATTGGTGATATGAACTTTCTTGAAGGCCAAGTCGTTCAAAAAGGAGAAAATTCTGTCACGATCGACGTAGATGGTAAACCCATCCT
>JAAYUT010000336.1 GCA_012517485.1 Candidatus Atribacter fermentans | reverse complement strand
CCCCCTCAATGGGGGAATGAATTCAACAATTCCCCTCCGTGGAGGGGTGCCGCTTTCGCGGCGGGGAGGGTGCCTTTCATCCGTCATCCTGAACCCTCGTTTTGTGAGGGCGTGAGGATCTCATCTTTTCATTATTGAAAAAAGTATGAAATGAGATTGCCACGTCGCCTAAGGCGCTCCTCGCAATGACGGAGTGGGTGGATGGGATTATCACGTCGCCGAAGACGCTCCTCAGCATGACGGATTGAGATAGAATTTTCATCCTCAACTAGTGCCACCAAAGTGGCATGAGGGTCTATCCTGAAAACCCACAGGCATGATAAATCAAGCCCCTACAAAAGAATTAAAAAATGGAGGGGCGCAATGTATTGCACCCGATTCATGTAGCAATATGCCTTGTTATGTCGAATTTGGATTTTCATATTCATCTGATTTCACCAAATGGTATGAAGATATATCATAAGAACAATGAAACAGAAAAAAACTCATAAATAATTAAAAAATTAAAAATAATCATTTGCGGAGAAGAGAAAATGTTCAAAACTATTGAATGGAAAAATGGTCAAGTGAGATTTCTTGATCAAAGACAACTTCCTTTAAAAGAATATTTCATCGAAACCAATGATTTTCGAGTTGTCGCTCAGGCCATATCAAATCTTGGATTAAGAGGTGCTCCTCTCATTGGTGTCGGGGCAGCTTATGGTATGGCTTTGGGTGCTCAAGAAGGTTTAAAAATTCATTTGGATCGGTTTTATTCTTTTTTAGAAAGTGTCGACCAAACTTTGAGATCCACACGACCAACTGCTGTAAATTTATTCTGGGCTCTGGATCGAATGAAAAAGATATGGAAGGATGCAGAAAAGCAAGGAGTATCACCGAAAAAATGCGCCGAAGAACTCATAGAAGAAGCTATTACAATTCATAATGAAGATATTGAGACCAATCAAAACATTGCGAAACAGGGAGCCTCTCTCGTTGAAGACCAGGATGCTATATTAACCCATTGTAACGCCGGAGCATTAGCTTGTAGTGCTTGGGGAACAGCGTTGGGTGTAATATACTGGGCAGCTTTACAAGAAAGAAAAAAACTGACAGTTTATGCCGATGAAACTCGACCACTCCTTCAAGGAGCTCGTCTCACTACTTTTGAACTTTTAAAAAATCACATTCCAGTTACCCTCATTACCGATAATATGGCTGGTTATCTTATGGCACAAGGGCGGGTTCATAAAATTATCGTGGGAGCAGATCGCATTGCAGCCAATGGGGATACGGCTAATAAAATCGGGACTTATTCATTGGCGGTTTTGGCATCCCATCATCATATTCCTTTTTATATTGCTGCACCACTATCAACTATCGACATCCACATCGCTTCTGGGGAAGATATACCCATTGAAGAGAGAGAACCTGAAGAGGTATTTCATTTTGGAGAAAGTCGGACGGCACCCCAAGGTATAGAAGCTTGGAATCCGGCTTTTGATGTGACACCGCACCACCTAATTCGGGCTATCATTACTGAAAAGGGAATTCTTTATCCTCCTTTTGTTGAAAAACTTACCCTTTTAAAGCAAAATGAATAGAATTGATATAAATCTACCCTGAAAATACCGTGAACCGTGAACTGTGAAGTGTGATCCGTGATCCGCTACTCCCGTTATCACCTTCTTAAGTTTTTTCCTCGCCCCTCGGTGGGAGAGGTGTAGGTGAGGGGGAAGGCATTTTCATCCACAACTGTTGCTGCGAATGCAGCATGATGGTCTATCCTGAAAATACCATCTTATAAATTCCCCCATTGAGGGGGGGTAAGAGGGGTGTGCCTTTCTTCGGTCATCCTGAGGCTTCGTTTTTCGAAGCCGTGAGGATCTCATCTGACACCGAAGGTGTCATCCTGAGGCTTCGTTTTTCGAAGCCGTGAGGATCTCATCTTTTCAATTTTTTTATAAAAACTTTAAAAGGATGAGATTGCCACGTCGCATAAGACGCTCCTCGCAATGACGGTGTGGGCGGATAAGATTCTCACGTCGTCCGGTCAAAGTCACCGGACTCCTCAGAATGACAAACTGGGTGGCAGAGATTGCCATGTTCCTCCGTTCCTCGCAATGAAGGATTTAGATAGGCATTTTCATCTTCATCCTGACCTTCTCCTATCAAGGAAGAAGGAACTCCGAATTCCTTTGTTTTTTTCCTCTCCCCTGGTGGGAGAGGTGGAGATGAGGGGGAAGACATTTTCATCCTCGTCTGATACTCTTGAGAAGCATGAGTTTTTATTTCTATCAAAGCTTTCTCTTCAAAAATTAGATTTTTATACTGAATTATTCTTAAAAGGAAAAAAAAGGATATTCATTTGTTTTAATATCTGATATAATGCTGCATCGAGAATCACGAAGGTTTTGATGAAGTGATTGGCTTTTTAAACTTCCAGTTCTTCTGTCAAGTCCCCTTATTTGAATCTCAAAAAAGAACGAATGGATCGTTTTTTAAAAAGATTATTAATTCCATTTTAGGAATAATGGTGACATTTCATGTCCAATGGGTATGCCTCCTCAAATCGATGGATCGGATCTCATCGGAAAAAATGTCTATAGGCAGTTAAGATCACGATCTTTTCGATTTAAAAAAAGGAGGTCAATCTTTTGACCGAAAAAATAACATTTAAACAATTTCCACTTCGTCAGGAAATTCTCTGTGCTTTAAAAAAGAAAAAGTTTGATAATCCGAGTCCGGTTCAGATTCAAATAATGAATGAAACCAATATTATGGAAGAAGATCTCATTGTACAGGCCAAAACCGGATCCGGGAAAACCTTAGCTTTTGGAATTCCTCTCCTCAATGCCATTGAAAAGATACCCACCCAACCGGTTGTTTTAATTTTATCCCCAACTCGAGAATTAGCCATTCAAACAGCCCAGGAGATAAAATGGTTAGGGAGTGAGATGAACATAAAGGTAGCAACTTTGGTTGGTGGAATGGATATCGAAAATCAACGACGAGAATTATTAAATGGACCTGCCTTGGTAGTTGGAACGCCGGGGCGAGTTTTGGATCATATTCGGAGAAGTAACTATCATACTGAAGAAATTCAGACTATTGTTCTTGATGAAGGTGATCATATGTTGGATTTAGGATTTCGCGAAGAGTTGGAAGCGATTTTTGAATCACATGAAAATGTTGATCGAATCTGGTTATTTTCAGCAACTATGCCAAAACAAGTCCGCGAACTCTCGAAAAATTATCTTACACATCCCAAGTGGATTTCATTAGATGAAGACCTTACCGCTCATCAGGATATTAAACATCGGATTTATCTCATTCCATTTCATCATCGATTAGAAAGTCTGGTTAATGTATTGCTTTGGGAGGCACCAGAAAAAGCATTGATTTTTTGTTCAACTCGCCAGGAAACCATTGAATGTGCTGCTTTTTTAAATGAATCCGGGTTTTCAGCTCATGCCCTTCATGGTGAAATGACCCAAAGGGAAAGAAATTCTTCTCTCAACTTATTTCGAACCGGTATAACAAATTGCTTAGTGGCAACTGACGTTGCCGCTCGAGGTTTGGATATCGATATGGTGAGTCATGTAATTCAATTGGGACTTCCAGGGGATTTGAATAACTATGTTCATCGGAGTGGACGAACCGGAAGGGCTGGTCATACAGGATACAGTGTAACTTTACTTTCCAAACGCGAGGTGGCGCATTTTCGTAATATGTTTTCAAAAAGTTCACTCAATGTTGAATGGAAACCACTTCCCGATAGAGATGATATCCAGCGAAAGAACCAACAGCGAATTGAACAAAAACTCATCGATAGAAATGTTCCAGTTGAACCTCATTTACAACGATGGGCGGAGAAACTTGTTACAAAAGAGAATCCAATTGACTTGATAGCAAGGCTTTTACAATGGAATAACGAGGAGAAAAATTTAGGTTATTCTTTAAAGTCGTTTTTTGATGAAGATCAACTAACCGAGCGAGAAAGAAAATCTCGTTTTCTTCAAGATAGAAAAAATATTCGGGGAAAAAATCAGCAAAAGAAAGACTCTTTGGCTTTTGCCAAGGGAGGTACTATTCGTCTTTCAACCGGTACAAGCAACGGTTGGGAAGTGGGTAAATTACTTGGAACCCTTTGTCGAATCTTAGGAACAAGCCGCCAAGAGATTGGGAATATTCGATTACGAGAAGATCATGCCAATGTCGAGCTTTCCCAGAAAGCTTTGAAGCTATTTCAAGAAAGAAAACCAAAATTCATCGAAGAATATCTGATTGATCATATGAGCTCTTCGAAGTACCCCTTAACAAACCGAAACTCAGTTATTTCGAATTAACTAATCAATAATGGGTTTCGAATGAAAAATGGCTTTGCTTGGTGTGAGAGATTTTCCTGGGTATGGATTTCATCTGAAACCGAAAACGTCAACCTGAGCCCTCGCTTTTTGAGGGCGTGAGGATCTCCTTTTTTAATTATTTTTTAAAAGTACTTTCTGAATGAAATATTTACATTTTCTTTTTTTCTCCATTTTTGGAAAGGATTAGGGTGAAGGAGAAACCTATCAATCTTTCTCAAGTTCGTTCTAAAAAACGAAACCTGGATTTGAATCATAGGTTTCATCGACATCCTGTCTATCTTTCCGAAAGAGAGAAAAACCTTGATTCATCTTTAATAACGATTTATGCAGGTATTTTCATAGTTATCTGATGTAAAAATGTGGCATGGTTATCCAACCTGTTTATAATCATTTTCCTTTCAATTGTTTTAAGTCATTCAAAAACATTTTTTTATTGGTTATGAAATGAACCATTCCCAAGATAAACATGATCATTCCAACTGTAGGGTGGATCTGGGAAGCAGCATTCCACAACCCTGGATGATTCATGACTCCAAGTATTGCCAACCAAAGGATAATCCCAGTAATAATCATAATAAAAATGAGAATGAGCATTCCCAAGGCAATTAAACCCCGAATTTGTATAGTTAACTTGTTCATTATCTTTCCTCCTCGATTTGTTTTGGATTCAGAAAAAGGAAATAATGCTTTTTTAAAAGAAAAGAAAAATTTTTTAATAAGAAAAATTCTTTATTTTCATTATAATATAATGGAGAAAAAGGGTAAGAGCAATTCTATCAGATGGTTTTTTAATAAAGAAACTTCCCAAGAGGCAAGGAAAACTTTCCATTAATAATATTTTCCCATCAAGCTTAAAAAAAATAAATCGGAGGGAAAGCGGTGAATCAATATATTTTAGTACTTGATTGTGGTGCAACAACGCTCCGGGCAGTTGCAGTTGGAATGAAAGGAGAAATATTGGCAATTTCGTCCTTACCAAATGTTCCCCGATTGCAAAGTGGATGTGAAGATTGTCTTGTTTGGGATCTAGATGAAATATGGAATAAGTTTTTGCAAATTATTCCAAAAGTGAGGTCTCAAATTGATGGAAAGGTGGCAGCAGTCACCGTTACTACCTTTGGAGCTGATGGAACCACAATAAAAAAGGATGGAACATTAACTTATCCGGTTATATCCTGGCAATGTTCCCGAACAACTGGGTGGGCAAAAAAGATTGCATCCTTCATATCACCTCGGGAGATTTTCCGAATCACTGGTTATCAGATCATACCCTTCAATACTATTATCAAATTATTATGGATGAGAGAAAACGTTCCAGAAGCTTTGGATGAAGCTGATACCTATATGATGATGCCAGGTTTGTTAAGCTTTAAGCTTTGTGGAGAAATGTCTTTTGATTATCCATCAGCTTCAACAACCATGATGATTGATATCCGCACCAAAAAATGGTCGGAACGTTTATTGTCTTTAGTTGGTTTAGATGAAACATTTTTTCCACCTTTTCTTCCAAGTGGAGGGGTAATCGGTCAGGTAACGACAAAAGTATCTACAGAAACGGGAATCCCAGTTGGAACTCCAGTCATTGCTGCGGGTCATGATACTCAATTCGCTTTAATAGGATCAATGGCTGATCAAAGTGAAATGGTTTTGAGCTCTGGAACTTGGGAAATTGCCGCTATACGGATTCCAGAATATCGTGATTCAGAGAAAGCTTTTGAAACCGGTATTATGACCGAATTTGATGCGGTAGATGGTCTTTGGAACCCTCAAATGTTGATGATGGCAGGTGGTGTGGTGGAATGGGTGCGGCGGAATTTTTTTGCTGATATGAAAGATCGATCAGACATTTATTCACTCATGATTGATAACGCCAGGGAGATCGAACCCGGGAGTGGTGGAGTTATCATGATTCCTTCCTTTATGCCCTCCGGTCCGAATAAACCATATGAAACCAAAGGAACAATTTTGGGTTTAGGATTAACCACTGATCGTTCGCAAGTATATCGTGCTGCCTTGGAAGGATTATCATTTCAACTTAAGCAAGCAGTAAAGGCATTTTATGAAACCTTTGGCTTTGAACCAACCGCAGTAAGAGTGGTTGGGGGAGGTTCAAAAAACCACCTGTGGAATCAAATACGAGCAGATGTTTTGGGACTGCCGGTTATTACGACTTCCTGCGAAGAAGGGACTGTTTTAGGAGCAGCTCTTTTTGCTATGGTCGGTTCCGGTATCGCTCGATCCTTAGAAGAAGCTAAAAAAATGATTGAAATATCTACTCGAGTTTGGGAACCTTCGGAAAATTGGCCGCATTATCAAAAATTATATGAAGAGTATGAAAAGCTTCCCCTTTTCTTAGCTTCTCATTATAGAAATAAGATTTGAATCTCTTGACAATAAACTCTATCAAGTTAAAATAAATCGTTAAGAAAACACTTCTTCAGGGTAGGGTAAGGGAGAAATTCCCAATTCCCGACCGGCGGTGATGGTTTATCCTAAGCCCGCGAGCCCAATTTGGGTTGATCCGGTGAAAATCCGGGGCCGACGGTATAGTCCGGATGGGAGAAGAAGTCCGTAATAAGCCCAAAAGCCCTGAAGGCGTAATGCTTTCAGGGCTTTTTTATCTCTGGAGAAAGATCATTCGAGGAGGCTATTGATATGAAGTGTCGAAATTTGGTTTATACTGGGGCATTCTCAGCTCTTTCCATTGTTTTGAGTTATTTAATTCACTTTCCTCTTATCCCTTCAGCTCCCTTTTTGCTGTATGATCCCGGCGATGTACCCATATTGATTATGAGTCTTAAATTCAGTCCCGGGATTGGTGTGGTCATGACAGCTATTGTATCAGTTCTATTCGCAATTTTAACTGGGCAAGGAGGTCCCTGGGGAATGCTCATGCATTTTATCGCTACTGGTGTATATGTGTTGTTTGCCAGTTTAATATATCGAAAGCAGAGGAACTTCTCGTCAGCAATAACTGGTTTGATTGTTGCTCCTTTGGTGATGACAGGGGTTATGGTTATAGCCAATCTTTTAGTTACTCCTTTGTACTTAGGAGTGAATCGAGAGATGGTTGTTGGTATGCTACTTCCTGCTATTATACCCTTTAATCTTCTGAAAGGTGCTGTGAATGGAATTATTACTCTCTTGATCTATAAAAAAGTGAGTAACTTTCTTGAGGTTGGCAATCAGTGTATTTCAAAACCCAATTCTATCCGGCAATAGTTTTTGCTTTTATAAATGGAATTTTTCGAGGGTGAGTAAACGTAATTTCCACTCTAACCCATAACCAAACCCACCTAAGGAACTTTTGGCAACAACCCGGTGACAGGGGATAATCAGAGGGATCGGATTACGATGTAAAGCTTGGCCAACTGCCCGATAAGCTTTTTTTCGTGATGATAATTGTGCAATTTCTTGGTAGGTTTTTACTTCTCCCCAAGGTATATTTTTGACGATATTCAATATCTGGCGGGTGTAATCGGGGAATTGGTCGAAAATAACTGGTTCAGTAAATCCGATTTTTTCTCCGGAAAAATAAGCATTGATCTTATCAAAAAAGGCTGGCCAGGGTAATTTTGTTTCAAGTTTAAAGGAATCATGTTGGGGAAGATGATAGGACTGTAGTAACTCAAAAGCCTTTTCAGAAGTTGGTTGAGGAAGAACAAATGCAGCGATTAACTCATTTTGCCAGCCAATAATTGCTTCACCCAATGGCGTGGTTAGGAAGGAATAAAAAATAGGATTTGATTTTCTCAAAGAGACACGTCCTTTCTATTTTCTTAATAAATTGGTTTTAAAAATCCTTTTTTTAATTGTTTTTTTGAAAAAAAAGTGACGATTACCTCTTTACAAGATTGAAAATTACCGTATAATTTTATGATAATATATTAAAAATAATATCCTAAAAATCCGAAGAAGGGAACAAGTAGTTTCATCCTACAAACTATAGAGAGCCGGGAGAGGGGCTGGAAACCTGGTGTTTGCGATGAGGCGAATGGAGCCTGGAGGAGTGAAGCTGGTTGAAGAAAGGGTCAGCAGCTTCATCGCGTGCTGCGTTAAAAGTTTAAAGCTGGAGCCTCTTGCTCAATGAGGGTGGTACCGCGGGTCATCATTCCCTCCCGTCCCTGTGTCGGGAGGGATTTTTTTTTAAAAAAGGAGGTACAATATGAGAAAGGTTCTTGTTTTTTTCTTATTAGTTTTGTTGGTAATTGGTTTGGTTCTTCCAGCAAAAGCTGCTGAACCGATAAAAATTGGGATCATGCAGATTGTTGATCACCCAGCTTTAAATGCAACTCGAGATGGCATAAGAGACGCCCTTCAAGAAGTCTATGGATATGTTCCCGATCAAGATATTATTTATGATATGCAATCAGCTCAAGGTGATGTAGCTACTGCTAACACCATAGCACGTAAATTTGTATCCGATAAGGTTGATGTTATTGTTTCAATTGCTACCCCCACTTCCCAAGCAGCAGCCAATGCCACCAAAGAAATCCCGATTGTTTTTTCTGCGGTTACTGATCCAGTCAGTGCTGGTTTGGTTAAAGATCTTCAACAACCAGGTGGGAATGTTACTGGTGTATCCGATATGACACCGGTTGACAGACAAGTCGAAATGTTAAAATATTTATTCCCTGAAGTCAAAAATTTAGGAACGGTTTATAACGCTGGTGAGGTTAATTCAGTTGTAACTAATGATTTAGCTAAAATTGCCTGTGAAAAAAATGGCCTATCACTCGTCGAGGCAACCGTTTCAACATCAGCTGATGTGGCTATTGCCACGCAATCGCTGGTTGGGAAAGTTGATGCAATTTATGTTTCTACCGATAACACTGTAGTAAGTGCCTTGGAAACGGTAATAAAAGTTTGTCAAGATAAAAAAATACCGTTAATCTTGGCTGATCCCACAACCTTAGAAAAAGGAGCAACTTTGGCCTTAGGGTTTGATTATTATTTACATGGTCGTCAAACTGGTGATATGATTGCTCGAATTTTAAAAGGAGAAAAGCCTTCTAATATCCCAGTAGAATTTGCCAACAAATTGGTTTTAATGGTTAATAGTAAAAACTTAGAATTGCTTGGAGTTCAAGTTGATGATTTTAAAACCCTTTTAGAAAAATATGTTGACGATATGAGATCTCAAAACGTTGAAGTCACTTTAGAAATTAAATAAAAAAAGTATTTGGGTATAGCCTCATGCTGAAATCAGCATG
>JAAYUT010000335.1 GCA_012517485.1 Candidatus Atribacter fermentans | reverse complement strand
GCCCTCTAATAAGGGCAATTCATGTGTTCAACAAGTTGGTTCATTGAGAGGAATCTAAGGGGGTGTATCTTTTACACTTTTATTGGTTGATATTTCTATCATTTAAGTAAATCATCCCTAAAAACATTTATAGGGAGCTAACTCGGGCGAGTTGGCTCCCTATAAATGCAAGGAGGGGATTTTCTATTTATCTATTTTTTCAAAGTCAAAGTTACCTTTTCTTGCACTATTATATTCGTTAAGAAAAATTTGTCAACTTAATAATAGTATTCATCTTCATTTATGAAAAAGTAGTTTACTTTGTGGATATCGATTCTCTCCCTTTTAAGAAAGCTGTCATATTGATATTGAATAGTTTTTGAGGGAATGTTTCCTTGATCACTTCTTCCCATATATTTTCATTATCGAATTGAAATATTTTACTCATCGCACCTATCAATACGGTATTCACAATTTTTGAATTTTGAAGGGATTCAGCAATTGAAAATGCATTCACTTCATATACTGAAAGACCTTTTTCCCTAAATAAATGAGCTGAAAAACCGCTATAAGGTTCTGGTTTAGTCCCTACCGGGTTCAGTCTCCAAGTATTGATGATTATATTTGCATCATAAGAAAGAAATTCACTATAACGTAGTGCTTCGATTTCTTCAGTGGCAATCATATAATGAGCTTCACCCTTCCCTAATAAAGGAGAATATACTTTTTCACCGAATTTGAGCTGGGTGATAACTGACCCGCCACGTTGTGCCATTCCATGAACTTCCGACTGACGAACGTCAAAACCGCAATGAAGGAGGAATCTTGATAGTAATTCGCTGGCTTTCAAAACGCCAGTTCCGCCTACTCCAACAATAACAATACCACCGTTTTTCATGATTGGATTTCCTCCTTTATTGCTTCAAACTGACAAATTTGACTACAAACTCCACAAGCACGACAATATTCTGCAATAATTTCTACATTTTCACCATCGAGTCGTATTGCCGGACAACCTAATTGCAAACATTTCTTGCAAAGCCGACAGAGATTAGGATCCACCCGATAGAAATTTCTGTCTCCTTTTTTTCGAATGAGTTGACAGGGTTCGGTGAGAATAAAGACCGTAGGTCCAGAATTCTTTCTTATTGCTTCCTTAAGCAGAGATCGGAATTGTAAAATGTCAAAAGAGCTCAGATGATGAACTTCTTTCACCCCTAAAGACCTCACCAACTTTTCCAGGTCAAGCGAATGGGTTCTTTCGCCCATTAATGTCATTCCCGTTCCCGGGTGATTTTGTCCACCGGTCATGGCGGTAATACGGTTGTCTAATATAAAAACCAAAATATTGGTTTGATTATAAACTGCATCTAAAAGAGGATCAATTCCGCTATGAATGAAAGTTGAATCACCAATTACAGCTCCCACAGTCAACTCGGGATGAGCTAATTTAAACCCTTCAGCATTTGAGATTGAAGCCCCCATACAAATACAAGAATCAATCGATGAAGTTGGTGGCATCACTCCCAGTGTATAACATCCAATATCTCCAGTAACGGTAATTTTCAAGTCTGAAAGCACTCGGAAAACCCCACGATGAGGGCAACCAGCACACATGATAGGTGGCCGAGGGAAAAGATACTGACTTAAATCGTTTATGAGTGGTTGTTGGAGAGGAATACCAAATGAGACTCTAAGAACCTCAGGGGTTATTTCACCTATTCCAGGAATTCGATTTCTCCCCTCAACCGAAATACCAGCGGCTTTCATTTCAGTTTCCCAGAAAGGATCTAATTCTTCAACCACCACTGCATTTTTAACTTTCTTCACAAAATCTGCTATCTTTTGGAGAGGAAGTGGATAACCAATTCCCAATTTTAACACTGAAGCTTGAGGAAACACCTCCCGAACATGATTATAAAGAACACCTCCAGTAATAATTCCCATATGAGTGTCCCTCATTTCGATGCAGTTGAGTTCTGATTCTTCTACCCATATTTTTAATTTTTGCAAACGGTTTTCAAGAGCAATTCTCCGTTTTCTGCCAAACAATGGAATCATTACGTATTTTTCAGCATCTTTTTGATATGGAAATGCTGTAAAAGGAACTCTTTCCTGGGGATAGACAACTGAACGAGAGTGTGAAACCCGGGTGGTTGATCGAACCATTACTGGTGTATCAAATTTTTCACTAATTAAAAATGCTTCCTTGGTAAAAATTCGAGCTTCCTCACCATCAGCTGGTTCTAAAAAGGGAATTTTGGCAAATTGAGCATAATTACGACTATCCTGTTCATTTTGAGAAGAATGCATTCCTGGGTCATCGGCAACTACAATAACCAACCCTCCTCTCACCCCAGTATAGGAGAGAGTCATTAATGGATCAGCGGCAACATTAAGACCAACGTGTTTCATGGTAGCAAGAGCACGTCCTCCAGCTATAGCAACTCCAGCTGCGACTTCAAGAGCAACCTTTTCATTGGGGCACCACCTTGAATGGACTTCTCGGTATTGACTGAGATATTCAAGTATTTCACTACTGGGAGTTCCTGGATAACCAGCACCAACCTGAACGCCACCTTCATAGGCACCTCTTGCAATTGCTTCATTCCCTAACATTAAGCAAGAATTCTCTTTTTGTGTATTCAATGATTTCGCTCCTTCCAATCAAAAAAAATTTTCAAAATTGAGTCTCAATTATTCTCCTATAATTTTAACTAAAACTCTCTTTCTTCTTTTTCCATCAAATTCACCGTAAAAAACTTCTTCCCATGGACCTAAATCTAATTTTCCATCGGTTACAGCAATCACAACTTCTCTTCCCATGATGGTCCGTTTTAAATGGGCATCAGCATTGTCTTCAAATCCATTATGTTGATATTGATTATAAGGCTTTTCTGGTGCTAACTTTTCCAGCCATTTTTCAAAGTCTTGATGTAAACCAGTTTCATTATCATTGATAAAAACACTGGCAGTTATGTGCATCGCATTACAGAGAAGCAACCCTTCTTTGATATGACTTTCCTCTAAACAAGCCCTAATCGTTGGGGTGATACAAATAAAACTTCTTCTTTGTGATGTTTCAAACCACAATTCTTTTCGATAGCTTTTCATATAACCACCTCAATGACCTCAATTTCTCTATAATTGTATCCAAACTTGACAGAAAATGAAGCATTGATTAGCATTAAAGAGCGATTCATTTTCACTTCTTGTCAGGTATGATTTCACAAATGGCTCAATGATAAAGGTTGGTGCCAGATGGAAAATACCCTAAACAAATCTTTATATGATGTTGAGTTTATTTCTGTTTCATTTTCTTACCAAGATTTAGAAGTGTTAGAAGATGTTTCTCTCCGAGTTAAAAAAGGAGAGTTTCTTGCTGTTATTGGACCAAATGGAGCAGGAAAAACTACTTTACTCAAGCTGATTCTTGGACTCCTCAAACCAACATCTGGTCAAGTTTTGGTTTTTGGGAAAAATATTAACGATCATCCCAGTATTCGGAAGCGAATAGGGTATGTCCCACAAATGAATAAAATTGATTATTCTTTTCCAATAAATGTTGAAGATTTTGTTTTAACCGGCAGGTATGCAACCATAGGTCCTGGTCGCCTTCCCAAAGAAAACGACCGCTCAGCAGTGATGGAAACATTAGAAAAAACCGGCCTTCAATCGCTGAAAACCAAACAAATAGGAAAACTATCCGGTGGTCAGCGACAAAGAATCATGATTGCTCGGGCTTTAATAAACAACCCTGATATGTTAATTCTTGATGAACCGACTACCGCTGTTGATCCAAAAAACAGTGAAAGTCTTTATGAATTGTTGCTTGCTCTTCACCAACAAGGTATTACTATTTTAACCGTTTCTCACGACATTGGTGTCATCGCTCAATATGTTGATACCATTGCCTGTGTCAATCGAAAGGTATTTGTTCATGATAGACCAGAAAATGGGATTTCTGACGAAACTCTAACTGAAATGTACGGCCGCGAAGCTGCTTTCTTTCATCATGGATTTATCCCCCATATTGTCGTTCGACGGTCCTCGCCGGTTCATTATTGTTCTGGAGAAACCGCTGAAGAAGATGAAAATCATCATAAATCTTAAGAATCACCGGTATCGAGTACTCGATTTTAAGGAGTGATTTGAACTGGATATTCTCAGCTATACCTTTATGCAACGTGCTCTCTTGGCAGGAATTTTAATCGGCTCTTTATGCGCAGTAATTGGAATTTATGTCGTTCTAAAAGGAATGTCTTTTATGGGTGCTGGAATCTCACATGCTGCCTTTGGAGGTGTCGCTTTAGGTTTTCTATTAAAAGTTAACCCGATTTTGTCTTCGATATTCTTTTGTGTTGCATCAGGTTTAGGAATTGCTTATTTATCTAAAAAAAGCCGCATTAAAGAAGACACAACGATTGGAATTTTCTTCGCCAGTACAATGGCATTGGGAATATTGATATTTGGTTTTCTAAAAGGAGTTAATGTTGATCTATTCGGGTATTTATTCGGGAATATTTTAGCGGTCACCTTAAACGACCTTTATCTTACACTTCTGGTCGAAGGATTCGTTTTTTTCTTCGTTCTTTTCTATTACAAAGAACTTTTACTCTTAGTATTAGACCAAGAAATGGCAGAAGTGAGCGGGATTCCAGTACCACTGGTATATTATTTATTGGTATGTTTTATTTCTCTTACTATTGTGACTTCAATAAAAGTGGTTGGAATCGTTTTAGTTTCAGCTCTGCTCATCATCCCTTCAGCGGCAGCTTTGCAAATTTCCAATAATTTTAAAAGAGCTTTAATTACTGCTATTATCTTTGGAGTTTCTTCGTCAATAGGAGGACTCATTCTCTCTTATTTTTTAGATACCCCTTCTGGAGCAACAATTGTTCTTTTTGCAACGATTATTTTTTTGATTACTTCTCTCCTAACCTCTAAAAAAAGAGATTAAAACGTTTCAAATTTTTTTCTTCATTTCCCAAGCTAAAATAACTGCTTCGGCAACTTCTTTCATGCTCTTCTGTTTATTCATGCTGTATTTCTGAATCCTTCGGTAGGCTTCTTCTTCATTTATATTATATTCAGCCATTAAATATCCCTTTGCTCTTTCAATCTTTTTACGAGTCTCTAATTCTTCTTTTACAAATTCACTTTCCATGAGCAGACGATAATTTTCGATAACAACAGCTGCTTGATTCGCAATAGTTGTTAAAGTTTTAATGTCATCATCATGAAAATCTCGAGGTTCCGAGGTATAGAGATTAAGAACACCAACAATTTTCCCTTTCACCATCAAAGGAAGACTTACCAAGGAGCAAAGGCCTTCTTTTTCAGCTATTTCCTTATTCCGGTAATAAGGATCGTTTCGAACGTCTGGTATTATCATCGGTTTTTTCTCTAAGGCAACTTTTCCTGCTACGCCTTCTCCTAATTTAATCGGTGGCTTTTTATTATACGCTTCACTCACAGATTGAGTCGCTTTAATTTCCAAGACTTTTTTCTTTTCATCTAACAACATAAGCGAGCAAATATTGGATTTCATCACCTGAGCGGTTATATTAACCATGAGCCGGAGAACATCTTCAAACCCTTTATCCGATATAATTAATTCACTGATTTGTGATATAGCATCAAGTTCTTCTTTCATAATCTGCCTCCCTGGATAAAAATGCACTATAATTATATAACAGAGATAGTTCAAAAAGCATAGGTTTTTCAATGTATAAACTAACGGCATTCCTCTTTTTTAATGAGGAACTTAAAAGTAAAACAAGAATACGATGAAGGCACAATAATTCTGACTTAAGTGGATGTTGATTTGGTTTCATAACTATTCCCATCCAATCTATCAAAGGAGGCTTACCTATGGAAAAGTTATTCGGTACTTTTGGTATTCGACGAATTGTCAATGAAGTACTTACTCCTGATTTTGCATTGAAATTAGCTTACAGTTTCGGAACCTATATCAATCAGGAAACCGTTGTTGTAGGGAGAGATGCCCGCAAACACAGTGAAATGATTTATGATGCCGTTATCTCCGGCCTCCTTGCCTGTGGTTGTCAAGTCATTGAATTAGGTCTCACCGCTACTCCCACCCTTCAGTGGGCTTGCCGGCAATGGGGTGCTTGGGGTGCAATGATAACTGCCAGTCATAATCCCCCTCAATGGAATGGTATTAAATTTATGGAAAAAACTGGTAAAGGCTTGGATCGAGAAAAAGATGTTGAGGTTGAAAAGATATTTTATTCGGAAAAATATCACTTAGTGTCTTGGCAGGATGTTCCCCAAAAAACCATTAAACGTGATGTAAATAGTGATTATATTCAAGCCATTGAAGCAAAAGTCAATGTCCCTCTCATACAGCAAAGCCGATTTCGAGTAATAATTGACTGTGCGAATGGCGCGCCTTGTCTGATTACCCCTCAGTTACTAAGTGATCTTGGATGTCGCGTCGTGAGCCTCAATGCCCATCCTGATGGTCGTTTCCCAGGGAGAAACCCCGAACCGACTCCTGACAACTTAACTGATCTCATCACTCTTATTACTCACGCATCATTTCATATCGGATTTGCTCAGGATGGAGATGGTGATCGTTTAATCGTGATTCGCCCCAATGGTGAATTTGTTCCTGGTGATTATAGTGTTAGCTTGGTTGCCAACGAATTAGCCCAACAGGATATCCCTGGACCGATTGTAACTACGGTTGCTACTTCTAACATGTTAAGTGAAATTGCCAAAAAAACCGGAAGAGGTTTTATCGCGACCGAAGTTGGTGATCTGGTTGTCGCCAAAGCTCTGCAAGAGAATCAGGGAATTTTTGGTTGTGAAGAAAATGGTGGTATGATATTTCCTGACTTCGTTTGGGGAAGAGATGGTGCCATAGCAGCGGCTCGAATCCTTCATATTATGGCCACCAAAGAAAAATCGCTTGATGATCTCCTCAAAGAACTTCCTCAATATTATCAAATTAAAATGAAAAAAACTGTTAACCCTGAGAAAAAAGAAAAAATTCTAAGTGAAATTGATCGGTTAACTTCAGAAGAAAAAAATCGAGTTACGATAGATGGATACAAAGTGAATTATCCTGATGGTTCATGGCTTTTAATTCGACCTTCTGGGACAGAACCTCTTCTTCGCATCTTTGCTGAATCTCAAGATAAAGAAAGAGCTGAAGCTCTTGTTCAAAAATATTTAGATATCATTAACTCAATATGATTATTTGATTTTTCATATAGGAGCGCAATGTATTGCATCCAATTCATGTAGCGACATGCCATGGCATGTCGAATTGGGTTTTCACCCTCAATTGGTGCCACAAAATTGGTATGAGGGTCTATCTTGAAAAATTCGAATAAATGAAAAGTGATGAAAAAAAAATAAAGGCACACCACCCTAACTCCCCTCAACGGGGGAATGAATTCAACAATTCCCCTCCTCGCACAGTGCCGTTTTACGGCGGAGAGGGTGCCTTTTCATTTTCCTGAAAGGATATTGAAAAAATTTGAATAAATGATGAAGAAAAAATTAACGAATACAATTCACATATTCAAGGATATAAGGATTCATTTTTTTCTCATTCCCAATAGTTGTTTCCGGACCGTGACCGGGAAAGACTCTGGTTTCATCATCAAAACAGTGCATAATTAGGGTTAGGGACTCAACCATATCTTGAAATGAACCCCCAGGAAGATCGGTTCTTCCTATCGATCCTGCAAAAAGCGTATCACCGCAAAAAAGCCATTTGTGGTTTGGGAAGGATAAACACATGCTTCCCGGTGTATGGCCTGGGCTATGATAAAAGAATACCTCTTCATCAAACAGTTCAAATAGTTCTTTTTTTCCTCGAATAAGAATGTCTGGTTCTGGTGAGCGATAAGGTTGAGAAAACTCGGTTGATAAATTGAGATCGGGATGGTTAAGATATGCCATATCTGCTTCATAAATAAGAATTTTAGCAGAGGGAAAAAAATCCTTAAAAAAGTCATTCCCCAGAATATGATCAATATGGCCGTGAGTATTGATAATATACCTTAAATTCAATTTTTGAGAAACGAAAAACTCAATCAGTTCTTGCGATGGACCTCCAGGATCTATAAGGAGAGCATCATTACGATCACAAAGACAGTAACAATTGGTCATTAAATCACCTAAGGTATAAACAGTAACTTTCACCTTGCTACTCATGTCCGTCTCCTTTCCTTGCTGTCAAGCAAAATCGTCACTGGACCATCATTACACAATTCAACTTGCATTACCGCTCCGAAGACCCCTTCAGCTATGATGATATTCTGGTTACTCAATTTTTGAGCTACTTGGTCATAAAGTTTCTGGGCTTGTGGCGGTGGAGCTGCTTCATCATAACTTGGTCGAAGACCCCTTCGACAATTCCCATAAAGAGTGAATTGTGATATCAGAAGAATTTCACCCTGTATTTCATTTAGACTGATATTCATTTTGCCTTGAGAATCATCGAATATTCGAAGTTGAGGAATTTTCCTCGTCATAAAATCAACGTCTGCTGAACTATCGTTTTTCCCAACTCCTAAAAATACCACCAACCCTTTCCCGATTTCACCAACTATCTTGCCATCAATTAAAACCCGTGCGTTGCTCACTCTTTGAATAAGCGCTCTCACCGTAATCCAAATATTCCTCCTCTTCGAACATTTCTAACATTGGAGACCTTTTTTATTTCTCGAAAAAGATGATCGAGCTCAACTTTATTTTTTATCGAAATAACTAAATATATCCGGGCATCATTCATCATTGAATGAGCATGAACTGAACGAATACTAACCCCATAATTGGATACGGTGTTCGTAATATCCACTAAGAGTTTTGGACGATCTAAAGCATCAATAACCAAACCAGCATCGTAAAAACGACCATAACTTTCATCCCACTCTGCCTCAACTAATCGTTCTTCATCTTGGGTTAACCTAGTTAAATTATGACAATCCAAACGATGGACTGTGATCCCTTTCCCTAATGTTACATACCCAACAATTTTGTCTCCCGGAATTGGCGTACAACAACGGGCTAACTTCACTGCTAAACCTGTTGCGCCCTGGATTATTACCCCGTCTCCACTCGTTTGAGCAGTTTTTTTGGTTTCGGTTTTTCGTCGAATTTGAAAACGTTTTCGTATTTCAAAAGGAACAACCTTCCCAATAAACTGGCGGATAGTAAGCCGCCCTTCTCCGATTATGACATGGAGATCATCTATTGTTTTATAATTGTTGTCTGCCATGAACTCAGCAATTTTTGCATTCACCAGGTTTTGTTCTTCTGAAGTGAGCGCAAATTTTTCCAACTCCCTCTCCATGAATAACTTTCCCCGTTCTCGATTGGCTTCTCGATTTTTTTTGCGTAGAAAAGCACGTATTTTATTTCTCGCCGCTGGGGTTTTGGCAATCCTCAACCAATCCATGCTGGGACCAGAAGCAGAACGGGAAGAAATTATTTCCACGATATCTCCACTTTTAAGTTCATAATCCAACGGAACAATTTGCTTATTCACTCGGGCACCAATACAATTATTTCCGACTTCGGTGTGTATTAAATAAGCAAAATCAATAGGACTTGACCCTTTCGGGAGTTTTTTTAAATCTCCTTTTGGGGTAAATACATATACCTCATCATCAAAAAGGTCGATTTTAAGACTTTCAATAAATTCATTGGTTGTTCTTAGATCTTGTTGCCATTCCAATATTTGCCTTAACCAAGCCATACGTTCGTTAAAGGTATCAGCCGAATCAGCCGATTTCCCCTCTTTATACCTCCAATGGGCAGCAATACCATACTCGGCAATATGATGCATCTCTTTGGTCCGAATTTGAATTTCCATTGGAACTCCTCCGGGACCGATCACTGTAGTATGAAGAGATTGGTACATGTTCGATTTAGGAAGAGCAATATAGTCTTTAAATCTCCCCGCTACTGGTACCCAAAGTGAATGAACGAGCCCTAAAACTGCATAGCATTCTTCGACAGTATTCGTTATAACTCGAAGGGCAATCAAATCATGAAGATCTTCGAGGCTTACATTTTGACGATTGATTTTTAAATAGATGCTATAAATATTCTTTAAGCGGCTTTGGATTTCTACGACCAAATTAGCTTGTTGAATTCTTTGAGAAAGCTTTTCCGTTGCTTCTTGGATTTGTTTTTCTCGGTGATCTCTAATTTTTTCAATCCCTTGTTGGATATTACAATACGATTCAGGATCAAGAAAAAAAAGACTTAAGTTTTCTAATTCAGTTTGAATCATCCCAATTCCCAAACGATGAGCGATTGGAGCAAATATTTCTAAGGTTTCTCTTGCGATTAACTCTTTTTTATCCCGATATTGGTATTTCAAGGTTCGCATATTATGTAAGCGATCAGCTAATTTTATTATAATAACCCGAATATCCTCGGCCATAGCGACAAAGAGACGTCGATAATTTTCTATCTGTTCTTCCTCTTTGGAACTAAAATGAAACCCAACATTCAACTTGCTAACCCCTTTTACCAGTGAGGTTATTTCTTTCCCAAAACTTTCATTGAGTTGAATTTCAGTGATTTTGGTGTCTTCTAAAACATCATGAAGCAGAGCAGCGGCAATCGTACTATCATCCATGCGAAGATCAGCAACAATATGAGCCACAGATAATGGATGGATAATATAAGGTTCACCTGATAGACGACTTTGCCCTGAATGAGCAGTTACCGAATAATTATAAGCTTTTTTTATCAGCTCTCGGTCGCTATTGGGGTTATAAGAATCGATTTTCTCTTGCAGCGATTCAAGGGTAATAATTTTGGAATAAATATTATTTACTTCTTCACTATTTTGAAGCATATATCCCTCTTCCCACTCTTCATCAATCAAGAGAGAAGGATTGAATAACTCAGTCTAATTTAATTAAAGAGTATACTGGATATTTCTGGATAGCTTTTCTCCCTTGTAAAGACTCTAACTCGATTAAAAAGGCGATTCCGATAATCTCTCCACCAGCTTCCTCAACCATCTCACATACAGCTTGAATTGTTCCCCCAGTTGCCAACAAATCGTCGATAATAACCACTTTTTGATTTTTTTCTATGGCATCTACATGCATTTCTAAGGTGGCATTTCCATATTCCAAATCATACGTTTTTGATCGAACTGCTGCTGGTAGTTTTCCCTTTTTCCGAACCGGCACAAAACCAGAATTTAAAAGATAGGCTACGGCAGAACCTAAAATAAAACCACGGGCTTCGATTCCAACCACGATATCCACATGTTGACCATCAAAAAGATGAAACAGTGAATCAACTACTTGGTGAAAGGCATCTTTGTTTTTTAATAAAGTTGTTATATCTTTAAATTGAATTCCAGCTTTTGGAAAATTAGGAACGTTACGAATAATAGAAGCTAAATCCATTTGTTTCATCCCTTTCATTTTTTTATCCGCCAGTCCATAATTTTTAAATAAGGTTGGTCCCAATATCTTTTACGTACTTCAAATATTAAATCGATCAATGAACTTGAAGCTAAATCAGATACATTCTCGCTCCGAATCATTGCATCAATACGATGTTGTCTCATTTTATTGTTTTGCATAAGAACTAATTCCAAATACTGTCGGTTTTTTCCCGAAAACCACCTTTCATTAACGATAACATCTGAAGATATAAATAACGGATTGGGATTTTTTTCCCCAAATGGTTCCAGTTTTTTTAACCATAGCATGAGCTGTGAATCCACATCAGCCATGGTTACTTGAGCATCAACAATGATACCATTTTTTTCTTGCAGAAACCTTATTCGCTCACCGAATAACTCATTGAGCCTCTGTCTGAATATCTCAAGATTATGTAAAGGAATTTTAAGCCCAGCTGCCATTTCATGACCTCCGTGTCGAATGAGCAACGATGAGACTTTGTCCAAAGCATCAGTTATATTAAAACCTAAAATACTTCGGGCTGAACCTATTGCAAAGGTTTCATTTTCACTCAAAACAACAACCGGTCGCAGTAAACGTTCGCTTAATCGGGAAGCAATAATTCCTAAAACACCCGTACTCCAATTTTTCCCAGAAACGACTACAATATCATCTTTCATGGACTCCTGATTCTTTTTGTCTTCAAACAAATTAGAGAACACCTTATTCTCTTCTTTTTGTCGCTTTTGATTTAATTCATTAAGAAGCTTAGCATGCTGGAGAGCGTTATGATAATTATCACTAATCAAAAGCTCAAAGGCGACTCTGGGATCTTCAACTCTTCCTGCAGCATTTAATCGAGGAGTAATGATATAACCAATTTGTTCTGATTCTATATCTTTATTATTAAAACCAACAACTTCTAAAAGCGCTTGTAATCCACAACCAGGATTTTGATTCATTTTCTTTAAACCATATTTCACAATGACTCGGTTCTCATCCTGTAACGGGACGACATCTCCTACTGTTCCCACACAGGCTAAAGCAATGAATTCTTCAATGGGAGAAAAAGCCATTCCTCGATAGATGGCATATTCATGCGCTAAGGCTAAAGCAACTCCTGCACCAGATAAGGGAAGAATGATTTTTTGACTATTCCAATCCCAGGTCGAAACCAATACATCGGCATTCGGTTTTTCATCGGGGTGGGGAACATGATGATCGGTTATAATAACTCGAATTCCTTTGTTTTTTAAAATGCTGACTCCCTTGACGTCTTTAATTCCAGCATCCACAGTAATAACCAAATCGGGACTGCTATTGAGTATGTTTTCAACGGCTTTTTCCGACAAACCATATCCTTCGTGAAAACGACTAGGGATATAGGTATTGACGTAAGGAGTTAATTTTTTTAAAAAAAGAAAAAGAATTGCACAAGCAGTTAATCCATCAGCATCATAGTCTCCAAAAATGAGGATTTTGCCATTTCCCTTGATAACCGAATCAATTAATAAAACAGCTTTTCTGAGGTCGGGCAACGAACGGAGATTATCCAGAGAGGAGAGGTCTGGATCTAAAAAAGAACGAGCCTGATTCGGGGAAATAATACCCCGATTCATAAGTACTCGTGCAATCGAGATTGGTGAACAGAGACTATTTGCTAAGTGCATTAAACAGCCTCTGTTCACTTT
>JAAYUT010000334.1 GCA_012517485.1 Candidatus Atribacter fermentans | reverse complement strand
GGTGGAACAGTGCTTTTTGTAGGGACCAAGAAACAGGCTCAGGAAGCTATTGAGCAAGAAGCGAACCGCTGCGGGATGTATTATGTCAATCAGCGTTGGTTAGGTGGTATGCTCACCAACTTCATAACCATCCGGCAGAGTATAGATAAATTGGAACACATTGAGAAATTGGAAGAAAATGGTATTTTAAATCGACTTCCAAAAAAAGAAATCATGCAAATTTTAAAAACGAAGACTCGATTGGAAAAATATCTCACTGGTATCCGGAAGATGACTCGAGTTCCAGATTGTGTTTTTGTTGTCGATCCCAGGAGAGAACGAAATGCGGTTTTAGAAGCTCGCCGTATTGGAATCCCAATCGTTGGAATTGTTGATACCAATTGTGATCCTGATGAAGTTGATTTTGTGATACCAGGCAATGATGATGCCATTCGGGCTATTCGTCTCTTTTCATCTATCATAGCTGATGCTGTGATTGAGGGAAAACAATATGCAACTGAAGGTCGTGAGGAAGTAGCAACTGAAGGAGAAGCTATCCCTGAAGTGAAGGTGGCGGTTTCTGACACGGCATTAATCGATAATGAAGATGAATCTCCTCTTTCAATTTTAGAAGAGCTCAAAGATTCTGATTTAGAAGAAATTGAGAGTGATGACGAGAATTTCACAGAAGAAGCAAAGGAGGAACAGTCATGAGCTACGATGCCAAAATAGTTTATGAACTGAGAAGCCGAACTGGTGCAGGAGTTATGGATTGTAAAAAAGCCTTGGAAGAAACCAAGGGAGATATGGAAAAAGCTTGTGAATTTCTTCGGAAAAAGGGCATAGAAACAGCGACAAAGAAACAGAGCCGAGCAGCCGAACAAGGCCTTATTGGTTCCTATGTTCACACCGATGGGAAGATAGGCGTTTTGGTAGAAGTCAATTGTGAAACTGATTTTGTAGCCCGTACCGAGGAATTTAATCATTTTGTCAAAGAATTAACTCTTCAAATTGCTGCCCAAGCACCCCGCTGGGTCGCAATTGAAGATGTCCCTGAGGAGATTCTTAAAGAAGAAGAGAAAATCTACCAAGCTCAGCTCAGTGAAAGCGGTAAACCTGAAGCAGTTCAAAAGAAGATTATTGAAGGAAAGCTGAATAAGTTTTATCAAGAAAATTGCCTTCTCGAACAAGAATACATTCGGGATGGTAACAAAAAAATTAAAGACTTATTGGTAGAAACCATTGCAAAAGTAGGCGAGAATATCGTTATTAAGCGTTTCGTGCGATTAAAACTTGGTGAAGAATAATATGATTGAAAAGAGAAAGCCGCTCTATCGCCGGATTTTGCTGAAATTATCTGGTGAAGCGTTAATGGGGTCACTTTCTTCGGGTATTGATAACAAAGTTTTAGAATATTTCACGCAAGAAATTAAGCACGTTCACCAATTGAGAGTAGAAATCGCCATTGTTGTTGGTGGTGGAAATATATTTCGAGGACGTACCGCCGGGGATCGGGGAATTAGCCGGGTCACAGCTGATAATATGGGAATGTTGGCGACAGTTATTAATGCTTTAGCCCTTCAAGATTTTCTTGAAAATGCTAATATCCCAACTCGAGTTCAAACTGCCATAGAAATGAGAGCAGTGGCTGAACCCTATATTCGAAGACGAGCAATCCGACATTTGGAAAAAGGACGGGTGGTCATTATGGCAGCTGGTACTGGGAATCCCTATTTTACCACTGATACTGCAGCTGCTCTCCGAGCTGCTGAAATCAAGGCTGATGCTGTGATTAAGGCAACGAAGGTTGATGGCGTGTATGAATCAGACCCAGAAACAAACCGGAATGCGGTTAAATATGAGACGATTAGTTATTTGGATGTTTTGAATCAAGGACTCAAAGTAATGGATTCGACCGCAGTCTCTTTGTGCATGGATAATCATATTCCGATCATTGTTTTTAACTTTAATAAAACTGGCAATCTTTTACGAGTCGTTTTAGGAGATAAAATTGGAACCTTTATTTCTCAGGAGGGAGGAAAATGGCCGAACAACTAAAGAGTTTAATGAAAGATATTGAAAAAAGAATGAAAGCGGCTATCACTGTTTTGCGAGACGAATTGTCACATGTAAAAACGGGACGAGCTACTCCGGCTCTCATTGAGAATGTGATTATTGATTATTACGGAAGTATGGTTGAATTGAAAACCATCGCATCGATTAATACGCCTGACGCCAAAACTATTATTGTCCAACCCTGGGATAAAAATGCCTTGCAACCTATTGAAAAGGGCATTTGGAAATCTGATTTAGGTTTCAATCCGGTAGTCGATGCCAACGTTATTCGAATCAATGTTCCTCCATTAACCGAAGAAAGGCGAAAGGAGATTGCCAAATTTACTAAGAAAACAGCTGAAGAAGCTAAGGTAGCAATTCGTAATTTGCGGCGAGAGGCCAACGAAGGGATAAAAAAGCTGGAAAAAGATGGAATTATTTCCGAGGATGAAAGTAAAAAATCATCTGCCGAGGTACAGAAAATGACCGATGAGTATATCAATGAAATAGATGGAATATGGGAGAAAAAAGAGAAAGAAATCATGAGTATTTAGAATTTGGCATCCATCATGTTGCCATGATCATGGATGGAAACGGCCGTTGGGCACAAGCTCAAGGGAAACCGAGATTAGAAGGCCATCGGCAGGGAGTAGAAACTGTTCGGATGGTTGTGAAAGAAACCTGGGATGAGAAAATACCTTTTCTCACCCTTTATTCTTTCTCGACTGAGAATTGGCGCCGACCAATAAATGAGGTTCAAGGCTTGATGCAAATCTTTGTCGAGGCAATTGACCGGTTTGCCAATGAATTGCATCAGAATCAAGTAAAAGTTCGATTTATAGGGAAAAAAGAAGGTTTTCCTTCTCATTTAATCGAGCGAATGGAGAGTTTAGAAAATCTAACAGAACAAAACCGGGGTTTAACTTTGAATTTAGCCTTGAATTATGGAGGGAGGGACGAAATATTAAGAGCTTTTCGGAAATTCCTCCAAGACTCATCTAATCAGGGAAAAGAAATGAATGAAGAAACATTTCGTCGTTATCTTGATACTGGAAATCAACCCGATCCCGACCTTTTAATCCGAACTGGAGGAGAAAAACGCTTAAGTAATTATTTACTTTGGCAATTAGCCTATAGTGAACTTTATTTTACCGATGTTCTTTGGCCGGATTTTTCGTCTCAAGACTATCATCGAGCACTCGCTGATTTTGTCAGTCGAAAAAGAAGATTTGGGGGATTAGGCTAAGAGGTGACCAACTTTTCCCAGCCTACCGAATTTAAAAGAAGAACATTGAGCGTTTTCTTAGCTTTACCTCCTTTTTTATTCTTGATGGTATATCACGACCTAACATTAATAGCGGTATTTGCTGTTCTTTCGGTTTTAACCTTTCACGAGTTTATGCAGATGGTCCAATGTAAGACACCACAGCGATTAACCGATTTGCTCATCATCCTTTCCATGTTTTTATTTTATCTTTCTTTTTTCTATCCTCGTTCATTGATCATGGTAAGTTGGTATGTTTTTTTTATTGTTTTAGTTTTATGGAGTTTTTACGAACGAGCCAGAATAATTGAACGGATAAGTTTTTTTCTTTTTGGAATTGCCTACTGTATTGGACTTCCCTTTTTTTGGGTAAAAATTGGTCTCGAATATGGACGGTGGATTCTGGTTGGTTTTGCCTGCATTATCTGGTTAAATGATATTGGTGCATATCTGATTGGTAGGAAATGGGGTCAACACAAATTAGCACCAACCATAAGTCCTGCTAAAAGCTGGGAGGGTTTATGGGGAGGAGTCGCGATGAGTTGTGGAGGCGCCCTTTTTATAAAAATATTTTTTCGTTCTCATTGGACAATTTATCAATCTCTCTTCATTGGACTGATCATAGCTCTGGGGAGTTTTATGGGAGATCTCTTTGAATCGTCGGTAAAAAGAGAATTTCAATTAAAAGATTCGGGGCACTTTTTACCCGGTCATGGAGGTTTTCTTGACCGATTTGATTCCTTTTTTTTTGTAGCTCCGATGATTTATTTTGTTCAAACCTGGTTGGGAGGCTAAGATGAGAGTTGCAATCATTGGATCGACAGGATGTTTGGGAGAGCAGATTTGTCATGTTCTTTCCACGTGTCCTGAATTTGAAGTAAGGCTGTTAGTTGCCAATATAAACCGGGAAAAACTGATTCGGCAAGCCTATTGTTTCAAAAATCCCTCTATATATTTAGTCAATCCTGATGCCAATTTTCGAGCCGCTTTGGATTTAAAAGGATCAGAGATTCAGGTTTTAAAAAGCCACGACGCTGTTCGTGAAATGATTTTAGGAGACTCAGTAGATGGGGTATTTTTCGCCCTATCAGGAATTGATTGGATTGATCTTTTTTGGGATTTATTGACCACCAAAAAAACCATCTGGATAGCAACTAAAGAGATAATCGTGGCTGGAAGCGAGCTCTGGAAGGGAGAAAGAGATTTAAGTCAGCATCAAAATATTATTGCCCTGGATAGTGAGCATCATGCTCTCCATCAACTCATTCAAAAGCATAATAAAAAAGACATAGCCAAGGTTTATCTTACCGCTTCGGGGGGAGCCTTTTACGAGTGGCAGGGAGATCTGAATGAAATTACTCCTGAAATGGCACTCTCGCATCCTAATTGGAAAATGGGAACGAAGATTACGGTTGATTCTGCTAATTTAATCAATAAAGGTTTAGAAGTGATTGAAGCCAATTGTCTTTTTAATTTTCCCTATTCCCAAATTGATGTTCTTATTCAAAGAGAAAGTGTTATTCATGCTCTCGTCGAACGACAGGATGGTTTTATCATGGCACTTCTTTCCAAACCCGATATGAAATCGGTGATTCGGCACGCTCTCAAATCCGAAGGGCATTTTCCTTGGGAAGAATATAAATTCGATTTTACTCAGCTACATGAGTTGCATTTTGACTATCCAGTTCCTGACCGTTTTCAGGGTTTTTATCTTGCAGTTAAGGTAGGGCAATTGGGGGGAGGGTATCCAGTTTTCTTTTGTGGTGCGAATGAAGCTTGCGTTCAGGCTTTTCTAAGTCATCGGATTGGGTTTAACCATATTCCAATTCTTTTAGAAAAAACCTTGGAAGTGACTCTATCAAAGCCGCAAACGGTATCCGATGTTCTTGAAATTTATAACCATGGGTATAGAACTGCAAAGAACCTCATACAACAAAGGAGATCGTTAAAATGTTAACAATCCTGGCAACCATTTTTGTTATAGGACTGTTGGTTCTTTGCCATGAATTTGGTCATTTTATTTTTGCACGCTGGTTTAAGGTGAGAGTTTTAAAATTTGCAATCGGATATGGACCAAAAATCTGGTCGACCCAAAAGGGAGACACGGAATATTCGATTCGAGCTTTTCCATTAGGTGGGTTTACAAAAATGGCAGGCATGGAAGATACCCTCATTGAAGGATATAGTGAAGCAAGTGTTCCCGATGAGGAGCGCTTCGATAAAAAGCCCATTTATCAAAGAAGCTTGATTGTTGCAGGTGGGCCTGCCATGAACTTATTTTTATCCATCATTTTAGTATTTTTAGTTTTTAGTTTTTTAGGAGTTCCCACCAGTAGCTTAAAAATTCAACAAGTTATTGATAATAGTCCAGCTCAAAAAGCCGGTATTTTACCCGGAGATGTAGTGGCTTCGATTAATGGAAAAACCATTGATAAAATGGAAGATTTATCCAATCAAATTGCCTTGAATGGAGACAGAGAATTAACTTTAACCGTTTTACGAGAGCAAACACCTATAGACGTAAAGTTAACTCCTCGGTGGGATGACAATGAAAAACGCTTCTTGATTGGGATTATTTATGGAGTTGAAAATCAAAGGGTAAATCCTTTGGTTGCCTTTTATAGGAGCGTCTCTTCAGTGTTAGAATGGTTGGTAGTGAGCTTTCTTGGTTTACTTTATATGGTGATGGGTCGAGTTCCAGTGGAAGTGACTGGTATTATAGGAATTGCTCGTATGTCTGGGCAAGCTGCCAGCTATGGATTTTTGAATTTACTTTATTTTTCAGCATTGATTAGTGTCGCTCTGGCTCTTTTCAATTTATTGCCAATTCCTGCTTTAGATGGAGGTCATCTCATCCTTTTCCTTTTTGAAAAAATTCGTGGGAAACCGATGGATCCAAGTAAAATCGGATTTTTCTATATGATTGGATTTTTATTTATCATCTTGATGGCGATATTTGTGACTTATCAAGATGTTTTAAGAATTGTTGCAGGAAAATGAAACGAGAAAAAACCTTACAAATTTATCTTGGATCAGTTGCTATTGGTGGTGATTCATCGGTTTCGGTTGAATCAATGGGGAGAATTTACCCGGGCAAAGTTGAAGAGTGTTTGAGTGAAATCCGTGCGGCAGCCTTGGCAGGTAGTGACTGTTTTCGAATCGCCGTTCCTGATGAAGAAGCTTTATCAGGCCTCATTCAGGTAAAAAAACATTCACCTCTTCCGCTTATTGCGGATATCCATTTTTCACCAGCTTTAGCCTTGAAAGCAGCTCAAGCAGGTATTGACGGAATTCGATTGAATCCTGGAACGTGGAAAAGCCGACATCAGTATCATCAACTTATTGAGTGTTTAAAATTAGGAAATGGTGTACTCCGCCTGGGAGCGAATACCGGATCACTCCCCTCTCGTTTTCAAAAGAAGGGGAGGGTGGAGGCACTACTTGACAGCATAATCGAAATACTTGAAGTTCCACAAAAAAAGAATTTTAACCGAATTATCCTTTCTGCCAAATCGACTGATATTGATGAAACAATTGAAATTTATGAACGTTTGGCTGAAATTTTCCCGTATCCATTACATGTGGGACTTACTGAGGCTGGCGAAGGACTTGAAGGAATTATCAAGTCGACAATTGCTTTGGGGACAATCCTGCAAAAAGGAATTGGAAATAACATCCGGGTTTCTCTCACTTCACCCAATCCGGTTCTGGAATCTCAGGTAGCAGTGCAAATTCTTCGAGGAGTTGGATTACGTCAAAAAGGAATCGAAGTAATTTCCTGTCCAACCTGTGCCCGAACCAGGGGAGATGTGGTATCATTTGTAAAAGAAATAAAGGAAGCTATACAGTTGATAACATCTCCATCTCCCTTAAGATTAGCTATCATGGGGTGCGAAGTAAATGGTCCGGGAGAGGCGAAGGAGGCTGATTTAGGATTAGCTTTTGGAAAGTCAACCGCCCTCCTTTTTGTTCGAGGAAAGATTATAAAAACTATTCATCAACAAGATGCATTGCCTGAACTTATAAAACAATTACAATTGATGATAACCAATCAAAAGACGAAAGAAGAGGAGGAAAATACGCTTTGAAAATGTCAGCCTTGTTTGCTCCAACACTAAAAGAAAACCCTACTGAAGCTGAGGTGATTAGTCATAGCCTAATGTTGCGGGCGGGGATGATCAGGCAACTTTCGTCGGGAATATACAGCATTCTCCCCCTGGGTTTGCGTTCTTTAGAAAAGATCATGAATATTGTTCGTCGAGAGCTAAACCGAGCTGATGGACAGGAGCTTTTATTGCCAGCTCTACAACCTGGAGAACTCTGGAAAGAAACCGGGCGTTGGGATATTTATGGTCCAGAATTAATCCGATTTCAAGATCGTCGAGAAAGGGATTTTTGTTTGGGTCCAACTCATGAAGAAGTGATTACCGATATCGCTCGGAAAGAGATTCGTTCCTATCGACAGCTTCCTTTGCTGTTGTATCAAATACAAACAAAATTTAGAGATGAAATCCGACCTCGATTCGGGGTAATGCGATCTCGAGAATTTATTATGAAAGATTTATATAGCTTTGATCGGGATTATGAGGGATTACAAGTAAGTTATCAGAAAATGTATGATGCTTATTCAAAAATATTTACCGCTTGTGGTTTAGAATATATCGCTGTAAAAGCCGATTCGGGAGTTATTGGTGGTGACATCTCTCATGAATTTCTCATTATTGCTGATTCTGGAGAAGAAAAGGTTATGAAATGTCCAAAGTGTTTGGCTGCCTCAACCCAGGAGATGAGCCAATGTCCAGTATGCCATGCTGATATGGAAGAAAAAAGAGGGATTGAAGTTGGCCACATTTTTCAATTAGGTACAAAATATTCAGAATCGATGAAAGCCTATTTTGTTGACCAAGATGGCAAAGAAAAACCTTTAATCATGGGATGCTATGGAATTGGCATTGGAAGAACAATGGCGGCAGCGATTGAAGCAAATCATGATGAAAATGGAATTAAATGGCCCTGGAATATCGCCCCCTATGAAATCATTGTTATACCAGTGAATTTAAAAAATTACGCCAGTGTTGAGTTGGCAGAAAATGTCTCTCAGCAACTGGTTAGCGAGGGATATGAAGTTATTTGGGATGATCGGGATGTTTCAGCTGGATATAAATTCAAAGAAGCTGATTTAATCGGATTTCCTATCCAAATAATTATTGGTGAAAAAGCCTTGAAAAATAGCATTTTGGAAATTAAAATACGCTCAAATGGCAAGAGGTTGGATTGCACACGGGAGCAATTGATAGCAATGATCAAAAAGTTGAAAGACGATTTGACTATTCATTTACAGGAATAAGTATGGGAGAACAAGCCAAAACAAACCAATTCAATAATAAAAACCAACGTATTACGTCGATTATTGCAGCTTATAATGAAGAAAAAACTATTGGTCCTATTATTGATGTTTTAAAGCGAGTGCCAATCATTGAACAGATTGTCGTTGTAAGTGATGGTTCAACTGATCGAACGGTAGATATTGCTCGAAGTCGTAATGTTGAGGTAGTTGATTTAATAAGTAATGTTGGAAAGGGTGGCGCTCTTTATCGAGGACTGGAATATATACGAACCGATATTGTTTTATTATTAGATGCTGATTTGGTTGGTTTAGAAGAAAGCCATGTTTTGAGCTTAATTCAACCGGTTAGCGAAAGAGAAGCGGATGTAACCATTGGAGTATTTGAAGAAGGTCGATTTGCAACCGATTTAGCTCAGAAAATTGCTCCCTTATTATCTGGACAAAGGGCAATTCGAACTGATGTCATTCAAAATATATCCGATATGGAAGTGTCCCGATATGGGGTTGAAGTTGCTATGAATCGTTACATTCGTAAAAACGGTGTGACCATGAAGTTGGTGAAGTTACCAGGACTAACTCATGTCATGAAAGAAGAAAAAATGGGTTTGATGAAAGGCCTTCGTTATCGAGTTAAAATGTATTGGGAAATTTTGAAAAACTCATATGGAGGAGGAGGTTGATATCGCCCTGAATAACCAAAAATTTTTTATAAAAACTCTTGGTATTGTATGTAGTGGTCATAATAGTCAGACCAATTTAGGACTGGATGGTATTCGTTTAGAATTATTGGAGATTTCCCGGAGTGCTGGCTTTCAATTGGCCGAGATTTGGGATGTAAAAGTGATTCATCCTTTTCCTCATTTCTATTTAGGCAAGGGAAAGGTTGAAGAAATTAAAGTGTATTTACAGAAAAATCCTGATATTCACGGTGTGATTATTGATACTGAAATATCACCTTCACAACAAAAAAACCTCGAAAAAGCTTTTCATGTCAAAGTTTATACTAAAATAGCCCTTATTCATCGAATTTTTGCCGCACGTGCTCGTTCTTCGGAAGGGAAAATTAAAGTTGAAGTCGCCTCGCTTCAATATGAATTAAGCCGCTTAACTGGCAAGGGAATCGAAATGTCCCGCTTGGGTGGTGGGATTGGAACCCGAGGGCCTGGAGAGCAAAAAATTGAAACCGAGCGTAGGCGCATTAAACAAAAGATTTCTCAGCTTAAAAGAGAACTAACTAAAGTGAACCAACACCGAGAAGTCCAGAAGAGCCTTCGGATAAAAAGGAATTTACCGATTGTTGCCATTGTGGGCTATACTAATGCTGGAAAGTCGACACTTCTAAATAGTCTGACCTGCGCCCATGCTTATGTTGAGGATCGATTATTTGCGACGCTTGATCCAACAGCTCGAAAGGCATTTTTGCCGGGGATTGGTTCTGTGATTTTTACTGATACAGTAGGGTTTATACGAGAAATGCCAGAAACTCTTATTGATGCCTTTCGAGCCACTTTAGACGAAATAAACGATGCTGATTGTCTTCTTGAGGTTTTAGATGCTTCAGATCCTAATTACTTAGAACACCATAAGGTAATCAGCCAAATCTTACAAGATATGGCGATATCCTGCCGACCAAAGATCATCGTTTTCAATAAAATTGATGTGGTAAATCCTGTTCCAATTGTATCGCGAGATTGGTTTGATGATTATCCAGTCGTCATGATATCAGCTGAGAAAAAAATCGGTCTTGAAAGTTTGATTGAAATGATTAGTAAAATATTACGAAACAATCGGGAAAGCCTTAGCTTCACGGTGAGCTACCAAAATTTTCCAAAGATCGAAAAAGAGATATACCAACATGGCTTTATCGAAAATATTGAATATCGAAATGACGGCATGGTTGAAGTTCGTTGTTCGATTTCTCGAGAAGCCACTGGACGAATTCGTCAATTGAGCTTTTCATCTTAAAAAACGATTAAAAAGAAGTAGATTTGATGTTGAGAGTGGTTCCCATAAGGTATATTATGTAAAATTATTTCTTCTCGCTTTGCTCCTCTTCTTTTTTCGCTTTTTCCACGTAATTGAGTTGTAAATTCGTTAGATTCATTTCCATTTCTTTTTTAATTGATGGTGGAAAATCATTCTTCAAATTATTAAAAATTAATTCAAAGAGATCAATGGCTTGGCGAGCTTCCTTTAAATCGATAAGAGTTTCACCGTTTTCCGGATGCACCAACAATCCTAAATATTGCCAAGCTTTTGCCTGTAAAACATTTAAAAAGTAATACCCCAAGTCAGTAATTTTTTGTGGTGGTATCTTTTCCTGATTTTTTTCGTTCATAACACTGACCTCCTTTTCGCATTCATACAGTAAATTTGCATAATTTCATCACTTATTATATCGAAATTTTTTCCTTTAGGAGAAATCCAATAAACTGGTGCTTTTCGAAACCAAGTTGATTGTCTTTTTAAATATTGAAAAGTACCGATCGTAATTTGTTTTTCCATTTGTTGAAGTGTTAACTTCCCTTGCAGATAATGAATAACCGGTGTATAGGTAAAATTTTTTAAAGCAGGTATTTTTGGTGAAAAACCTTTTAAAAGAATGTCCTGAGTTTCTTGAACAAGACCTTGTTTTATCATAAATTGAGTTCTTTCAGAAATTCTTCTTTTGAGGTCTTCTCTTTCGTACTCAAGTCCAATCAGGATAAACTGAAAGGGATTTCTGCTCTTCGATGCCATTTTTTTAAAGGTTGTGGGTGGTTTACCAGTTTGATGATATATTTCGAGGGCACGAATCAGACGTTTTCGATCGTTTTTCCCAATTTGGGAAGCACGTGGAGGATCAATAGTGACTAGGCTGGCAAAAAGTTGAGTATTGGAATACCGTTCCAAAATCAGCCGCAATCGTTGATGGCAAGGGCTTCCTTGAGCAACGAAAGGTTCATATAAACTTTTTAAATAAAAACCAGTTCCACCAACGATAATGGGGAATGCATGTCTTTCTAAGCACTCATAAATTCGACGAAATGCTTCGGCTCGAAACCGAAATGAACTCCACGTTTGATCTGGTTCAAGGAGATCAATGAGATGATGAGGAATAAGACTTCTCTGCTCTTTTGTCGGCTTGGCAGTACCTATATTGAGATATTTATATATTGCCATAGAATCGGCATATATCAATTCGGATTTCCCGAACTTCTGAGCAAGAATGATTGACAATTCAGTTTTTCCACTGGCGGTTGGACCAACTAAACAAAGGATTGGTATAGGATAAGTTGTATTAAGAAAAAACCAATTCTCCATAAAGTTTTCCCTTTAAAGATTTTACAACTAAAACTGTGATCACTTGTCCAAGAAAAAAATTCGAATTAGGAAGAAAGATTCTTTGGTTATTGGTCGTTCTTCCTGAAGCATTTAATCCTTCAATTTGATCAATCATAATTTGCACTTTTTTCCCAACCCAGGTCATTAATTTTTTTTGATGGATATCAGTAAGATTTTGATTGAGTACTTGAAGCCGTTTTTTCTTCTCAGCCAAGGGGAGATGATCAGGAAGCTGGTCAGCAGCGGTTCCTGAACGGGGGGAGTAAATATAAGTGAATGCCTGATCAAATTGAACCTCTTGGACGAGGTGAAGAGTATCCAAAAAATCTGCTTCGGTTTCTCCTGGAAAACCAACAATAATATCAGTTCCAATCCCCGAATCAGGTAACGTTTGTCGGATATATTTTATGACGCCCAAATACTGATCGCGGGTATAACCACGATTCATGGCAGCCAAAATACTATCTGATCCAGATTGAATGGGTAAATGAAAATAATGAGTTATTAAAGATGAATTTTTTATGGAATCAACTATAGATGCTCGCATGTCTTTAGGATGAGAGGTTAAAAAACGAATCCAGATTGATGAGCTTTGAAAATTTTCATCGATGGCTTGCAAAAGAAATTCAAAACCATTTTTTAATCCAAAATCGAGTCCATAACTATTCACATTTTGGCCTAAAAGGATGATTTCTTTATACCCATCTTGAATAATTTTCTCGATCTCCTTTAAGATAGTACGCAATGGTTTACTTCGTTGAGGGCCAGTTGTATAAGGAACGACGCAATAACTACAAAAATTATCACAGCCATAAGTAATGGGTAAAAAAGTGAAAATTTGTGAAGGGTTGTGGAGATAACCGCTTTCATCAAAAACCTGAGAAGAAGGTTGAAGATTGAAATCTAATATTTTCTTTTTGTGTTTTCGGT
>JAAYUT010000333.1 GCA_012517485.1 Candidatus Atribacter fermentans | reverse complement strand
TAAATGAAAAAATATTTCGATGACATGAGAGTTAAAATGTTATCCGATTTGTTTGAATAAAGTGCTTTAAATGAAATAAGCCTTCGGGTTTAATGAAAAGATTTTAAATCAAATATAACTGATAAGAGGAAAGGTTAGAGAAGCAATAAAAATACGTGTGAGAAGTTTGTTTTCTTTATGGAGTAAAAAAAGGATAGGCGGTTCTTTTCCAATCATTTGAAAGGTCCCGATAGTTTTGCTATTCATTTTTTCATCAAAAATTATAAAAGAGCTAAGGAAAAATCAAGCGCCAGATGGTATCGTCACCTGGTCGAGGTCGACCTCTTCCATCGCGATTACTGGTTAAAAGGTATAAATTGCCATCTGGACCCTCAACCACATCTCGTAACCTTCCCAGACGACCAGTTGACGAGTCAATGGCAAACCACCGCTCTATTTCCTTGACCTGGTAATCTTCATCTTTGATCTCTAAGATAATCCTGAGCAGGGTTTGACTTCTTAAGGTTGCAACAAAAAGATCACCTCGGTAAAAAGTCATTCCGGTTGGTGGGGTTGAGTTTTCCCAGAAGACAATCGGTCCAATGAAAGCAGGATTTTGATGAGTTCCTATTTCTATAGGCCACCCATAATTTCCTCCCGGAATGATTAGGTTGATTTCATCATGACCCCGCCATCCCTGTTCACCAGATGGTCCGTGTTCGGAGGAAAAGAGATCACCAGTCTCAGGATGCCAGGCTAAACCCTGAGGATTGCGGTGTCCATAGGAGTAAACTGGCGACCCAGGGAAAGGGTTATCATTAGGAATCTTCCCATCGGGAGTAAGGCGAAGAATTTTACCACCCCAAGATTCAAGGTTTTGAGCCAACTCGCCTTGAAAGATTTCTCCGGTTGTGACATAAAGCATCCCATCCGGTCCAAAGGCAATCCGACCGCCATTATGATTCCGCCCTCCCGGAATATTATCAAAAATGATTCTTTCAAAAATTGCTCTATCACCTTGGTCACGAAGTAATATAATCCGATTAACCAAACCGTTTGCTCCCTGGATGGTATGCATCGCATAGAGATAAGGTTTTTCTGGATAATTGGGATGGAGAGCAAGACCCATCAAACCTCCCTCCCCAGTATGAGTTACCTCAATGATTGCGTATGGCTTCTCTTGAAGGATTCCGTTATCAATCAATCGAATTCTTCCCGGGCGTTCACTCACCAAGGCTCGATTATTGGAGAGGAATACCAGAGACCAAGGGATTTCCAAGTTTTCAACCCATCGTTCGATTTTAATACTGGGAGGTTCTAAAATCATTCTTTCGGTAAAATCGTTGGCTGCGAAAAGAGTGATGGTTGAGAAGATAAAAATACCGAGAATCATCAAAATTCTAAAAATTCTATACATCGTTAACTTATTCATTGTTCTCACCCCTTAATTCCAAAGTTTCAATTCATCTTGGTTCTGATCTTGGTTTTGAATGAAATGATATCTTTTTAATTTTTCACTTCAAGGTGTTCACTTATTTCTCGAAATTACATAAAGGAGAAAGTACTTGGTCACCTGGTTTTTACTGGTTATTGGCTGGTAGATATCAATAATCCTGATGTTTCCTTTTTCGCTGTTTAGAAAAATAGATTTATAAAATAAAAGAAAAATGAAAGGAATATTATTCCAGATAATTTGAAGGCTAAGAATTGCATTTTTGAGTCGTCCCTCCGAGTTTTGTTGTAAAATGATTTAAAAGGGGATAAAATGAGTGATAAATTAAGGATGTGGGACTATGATTGAATTACCAGAAGCGGTGAATATGGCCAGTTAATTGAGTGCAACTTTCTCAGGGAAAAGAATCACGAGTGTAATTACTGAGCATACTCCCCATAAATTGGCCTGGTATTTTGGAAAACCAGCTGAATATTCCAAACTGCTTATCTTTTAATCGTATTACTTTTCATTCTTTTTTCAGGATAACGAGGAAAAACCCGAAAGGCACCCTCCCCGCCGTAAAACGGC
>JAAYUT010000332.1 GCA_012517485.1 Candidatus Atribacter fermentans | reverse complement strand
AGTGAGATGGTGGATAATTGGCCAAGAGAGCGAAGCATAATGATGCCATCATGACCGGCATACTTGTTACCAGATTCAAAATGGGGCTAATCGGCGTCGAGGAGCTGGAGGAGATGGCAGCGGATACGACCAGAGCAGAGAGAGCATTGCGGTCCCATGTAGTTTTGAGAAAGATCCTGGGAACATTGCGCAACGACAAAGGAGTTTAAATTCACAAACGGATGCCTATCATCTTGACGTCTTTCGCTCAATTCCACAGTATGGAGGGTATTTCTCAGCCGGGCGAGTCTTGTGGATCTCCTCGGGCTTGCAAGGAGGCAATTTAGCCGATGAATATCGATTCCGCGTACGATGGGTTTCTTACTTTCAAAAACTAAATAAGCTAAAAATTTTACTTATGGTGGGAGGAATAATTATCCTTGAAATTTATAAAAGAGAGCATGAATTAATGAAAGATGACCTATTCCATTTAAAGGATTGTCAAATCAAGTTCATTGCTTTTGCAGTCACTGCCACGGGTTTCCTGCTAAGCATCTTGGCCAATGGCAAATCATCAGAAGCATTTTATCTCATTCCATTAATTATTTTGCTCCCAGGATGGTGTGTTTTTTTTGATAAAGCGGTTACCCTTGCACGCATGCTTGGATACTATACAATCTTGGAGGGATTAATTGTTGGTAGGTACGAATCAAAAAATTTTAAAGGATGGGAGCGTGCACTTGGAGAGTATAGAGAAAATTCGGAAAAAAAATTAATGGCCAGCAAAAGTAGCTGGAAAACTATTAGCATAAGGGAAAAAATTGGTTTTTTCTTCGAAGTTGTATTGCTGCGAAGAAATATAAAACCTAATTATTGGCATTTGATTTATAGTATTTTCTTCTGGCTTTCTTGGCTGTGCATTGGTCTGAGCATTAGTTCGATTTCAACGTTTCTTGGACAGAATATTATGAGTAAATTGTCTATTCTCATTATTGGGTTCTTAACATTAATATTTAGCGTGAGCAATCTCAGAACACTGCATGAATTAGAGAAAGGTAAGTATTCCTGTAAGTCTAATAATATTGCCTGGAAAAAGATACTAGATGTCGTTAAAACCAAAAGCGCTAGGTAAATATGCATAGAACTCATGAGGATTCCTAAAAACCCATATTTTTGTATGGAGTATACGATTGTGCATATCGTATTTGGCTCGCTTTTTTGACTAAATCAAGGATTAATAGGAATCCTCTCATGACTTTTAAATGTATCTCGATTCTCGAACAGTTCATTCGAACTGTTTGTTCCATTTTGGCCAAAATCTTTTTCGTTAGATCTTTCGCTAATGAATACCTGGAGGGATTCTAGCGAAGCCGAAATTATGGTTCTTGATTGCATTATGCGTATTGGTCTCTGGATGCATGGAAGGCCCAAAGACGGTCACTCCTCCTATATCAATCCCAAACCCCTATTATGCAAAGGTAGATCCGTGGCTCGATCACTCCATTTTCGGAGTTGAATCCCTAATAGGCTCT
>JAAYUT010000331.1 GCA_012517485.1 Candidatus Atribacter fermentans | reverse complement strand
TTTTTCTCCCCCTCGCCCCCTCTCCCCCTCGGCGTCTTTCGCCAATGCATAGTGGTCTATCCCTTTTTAGATATTTACACACTCAGCATAAATCCGTATAATAAAACAACATGAAAAAATACATCTTAAAACGTCTGCTTTTACTTATACCAGTCTTGATTGGTGTATCGATTTTAATATTCGTTATCGTTCGCCTTACTCCTGGAGATCCAGCTCGGATTTTAGCTGGTGAACATGCTACCGAAGAATACGTCCAAGCCACCCGGGAAAGATGGGGACTCGATAAACCAATGTACGTGCAGTATTATATCTGGTTCAAAAGTCTGCTTCGAGGAGATTTGGGCCGCTCTATCACCACTCATTCCCCAGTTATTGAAGAAATTCTTAACCGTTTTCCGGCTACCCTTGAACTCTCACTCTTTGCCATGTTTTTGGCGATCGTGATTGGTATCTTGGCTGGAATCATTTCAGCTATACGCCAATATCACTTTTTCGATTATTTTTCAATGACAGTTGCTCTTTTTGGTATTTCTATGCCGGTCTTTTGGTTAGGGTTAATGTTAATGTTTGTTTTCGGACTCTGGTTGGACATCCTTCCCATTTCCGGTCGGATCAATGTCATGATCCCTTTACAAAATATTACCGGTCTCTATGTTTTGGATTCAATTTTGACTTTGAATTTTCGAGCCTTGGGAAGCTCGCTTCTCCATCTCATTCTTCCCAGCGTTGCCCTCGGAACCATTCCAATGGCGATGATTGCCCGGATTACCCGATCTTCTATGCTTGAAATTATCCGCCAAGACTTTATTCGTACTGAACGAGCGAAAGGTCTCCCCGAAAGACTGGTAATCTTCAAGCATGCCTTAAAGAATGCACTTATCCCTATTGTCACTGTCATTGGTATGGAATTTGGCCTCCTCTTAGGAGGGGCTATCTTAACTGAAACAGTATTTGCTTGGCCGGGATTAGGCCGATATACCGTTGATGCAGTTTATGCTCGTGATTATCCAGCCATTCAGGGATCAGTTCTTTTTATTGCCTTTATTTTTGTTGTTGTTAATCTCATTACTGATGTATTGTATGCCTATATCAATCCACGGATCAGGTATCGCTAAAATGAAGATGAACACCAGCGGGGTTTTTTCTGACTTTTTTTATATGATTCGCAAAAATAAATCGGCTTTGGTAGGATTGATCGTCATTATCGCTATGGTCATCGTTGCTCTCTTGGCACCCTTCATTGCCCCAAATAATCCATTGCAGAGAAGCCTCGCCAATCGACTAAAACCTGGGTTCTGGGCAGGTAATGAATTTAAACAATTCCCTCTGGGAACTGACTATCTTGGACGATGCTTGCTCTCTCGAATTATCTGGGGGACCCGAACTTCATTATCAGTTGGGTTTATTGCCGTGCTCATTTCCACTGTTTTTGGCCTTATTTTAGGAATTGCCGGGGGATATTATGGAGGGTGGATAGACACCCTTTTAATGCGAATAGTTGATATTTTAT
>JAAYUT010000330.1 GCA_012517485.1 Candidatus Atribacter fermentans | reverse complement strand
GCAATTGCCGGTAATGTTTCAGCATAGTAATGCTGAACTGAGTGGGCGAGTTCTTTTATTTTTTCCGGATCGGTGGTAGAAAGTAATCCATCAACCAACTCCAGAAAGATGGGATCATCAACAATATGCAAAACGCCTTCACCTGTTCTTCGAGAATCAAAATAAGCTGTTCCCCAACTGCCATGGACCATCATTCCCCATGGGGAACTGCGAGTTACGGTAATGTCATATTCATATTGGTCCTTAAGGGCAATCCAGGTTGATTCATCAACATTTTTCATGGATATTTTGATGCCAACTTCTTCCAAGTAATACTTAATTAGTTCTGAACGGCGAACATAATCAGGTTCAACAATCATAGTAAGAAAAATATCTTCCCCTGATAAATCCTCTCGTATACCATCCTTATCGCTATCAACATAACCAGCTTCTTCTAACAAACTTTTTGCTTTTTCCAAATCATAGGTCAATAATTCGGTTTCAATAAAATGATCCATGCTGCTGGGAACAAAACCTCGGGTCGGAATAATGCCATATCCTAAGGTATCAAGCTTAAGAATTTCAGGGTAATTGATCGCATAAGAAATTGCTTCTCGAAATTTAAAGTCCGACATCGGAGTTCGTTTTAAATTAAAAGCTAAGAAATAGAGACCTATATTGAGTTTTTCAACAAAATCAAAACGCCCGGTTTTCTTCAATCTCTCTAAATTCTGATAGGGATAAGATGAGGCGTATCGATAATAGGTATCAACATCCCCTTTTTCCAAAGCCAATGATAAAACATCAATATTGTTATACAAATGAATTTCAATCTTACTAATCTGAGGCGCTTGTCCTTTCCAGTAAGGATTTTTTTCCATGGTTATTATCCCAGCATTAAGATCTATCTTTTTTATATAGAAAGGCCCACAACCAATATTTTCTCCAGGATTCGAGTAGTCCTGAGGAGATTCAACTTTTTCCCAAATATGTTTTGGGAGTAAATTATAACTGGATAAATCTCGGTTAATCTGAGTATGAGGTTTGTTAAATTTCAATACTACTGTATTTGGTTCTTCAATAGAGATATCTTGAAGTCCTTCTTTCAGCCAGCCTGCCCAGGGAACGTTCTGAGCAATAAACTCAATGGTAAATTTGACATCCTGGGGAGTCACCTTTTGACCATCGCTCCAATAAAGTGAATCATCGAGTCGGAAAGCCCAAGTTGTATTATCTGAACTCACTTCGATTAATTTTGCACTCTGGCCTACGATCTGCCCTTCGGAGTTCATTTTTGTTAGAGGAGGATTAGAAATATGGGCAAAAATCGGTAGATAATCATCAAAAACTAAATTAGCTGTGCCGACCATATTTGGTGAACCAATTCGCAAAATAACTTCTTCACCATATAAGTCAAAACTCATTAGAAAGAAAAGGCTTAAAACCGCCAAAATAAATATTGAAAACTTTTTTTGATTATGAATCATGATAAACCTCCTTTTGTTCCCTTTTATTGCTCTCCACTCAATATGGTTATTCTCATTCCACCAGTTGTCCAACTGTACTCATATAAAGGACACTTTCTTCAATGCCATCCACACCAATAATGAGATTCACTTCATCATCATATAAAGCTCCAATCTGACAACTTCCTAATCCAAGGGATGTTGCTGCCAGAGCAAGGTTTTGAGCAATATGACCAGCATCCAAGTAAATATAACGGTAAGCACGTTGCCGATATTTCCATTTCGAACGTTCAAAGATTGCCGTCCATATGAACGTTACAGCCGCCATCCTAAGCATCTCCTGACCCATTCCTGCTCTGACTATTTCCTTGGTAAAGTTCCCCTTTTTTAATGTCTCTAATTCATGCTTTCGAACCGAATAATGATAAATACCTGGATAAAGGTCTGATACATTGCTGACCAGAAGGTAGGTCTCAATCGGATAAAGCGCGCCCGCAGAAGGGGCAGTACGAAATTCTTGGTTTGCATCTCGATTACGTATTCCATTGGCTGCCCATAAAATATAGGATAGTTGATCCAATTGAATTGGTTTCGAAGAATATTCTCGGATACTTTCTCTTTTCCGAAGAGCTTCGTCAAGACTCATTTCACTTAATTTTTTTGGTTCCGGTAAGTTTACAATTTGAACATTGGTATAAAACTTATAAGGTTCCGGTAAACTTTCCCAACTCATCCCACCTACCAAAGTTTCTCCTCGAACATATTTGCTTTCTCGCTGAAAACGATCCCCTAAACCTTCCAACATCAAAGCATTCCTCCTCCTTTCATCTTTCATACATGTTTATTTATATTATAATTGAATTGCTTATAATTCATCATGTTCATTATTTTTTTTACTCGCTGTATTTATGAAAAAGAAGGGTTATAATAATAATTGAAGAAAATCTAATGAAAGCGAGACCTCTATGGATTATCGAACTGTAAAACTAGCTCAAAATAATGTAGAAGCCGAAATTATTAAAGGTTTTTTAGAAGCCGAGGGTATCAACGTTATTTTAAAACCATCAACTCAACCTTATGGTGGGATCGCTTATTTTGGTGATACTGGTCCCATAGAAGTTCAGGTTAGGGAGAACCAATTACTTCAAGCAAAATCGATTATCCATGATATGGAAATAAAACCTATTGAGTGATAATCAGTGTCAAAGCCAACCGATACCATCAAACGTCTAAAATTTGCCATTGAAGTTTTTATCCTAAATCTCTTTTTTATAGTAGCTTTTACGTCTATAGGGCTTCCCTATTCGAATCAAGTAAAAATTGGTAAAAATATGATTCATTACCTTGATTCTGGAAAAATCGACGCTTATCCAATTCTTATGATCCATGGTTTAGGAGAAAATCTCCTGACATGGCAAAAAATTGTAAACCGTCTTCCTCAAGAAAATTATCGTTTTCTTTTAGTTGACCTTCCAGGTCATGGCCAATCAACTGCTGAACGAATGGGGAAATATTCTCATCGTCATCTTGCTCAACAGCTTATTGAGTTCCTCGATATTCTTTCAGTCAAAAAAGTTATCGTCATCGGCCATTCTTTAGGCGGAACTCTCGCTATCCGAATGGCTCTTCTTCATCCCGAGAGAGTGCAAGCTCTCTTTCTAATCAGTCCCGCTGTATTTTCGATTCGGGGAGTTCCTCTATCGGGTTTCATTTTTGCCAATCCTCTCTTAAGAACCGGTATTATTTCTTTTGCTAATAGAACGCTGCGCTCTGATAGTAAATTGATAAAAACCCTCCAAGATGCAGTTTTTGATAAGAATATAATTGACCAAGATTTAATTGAACGAATCGCTAAACCAATTCTCCAAAACCCCAAAAGTGGTTTGGCTCTCTACTACTATTTACGCGATTCTTCACG
>JAAYUT010000329.1 GCA_012517485.1 Candidatus Atribacter fermentans | reverse complement strand
TTAGAAGCCAAATCAATCAAATGAGTTTTCTCTAAAATAGAAATAGTGATGTTATGGTCTTCTAAAGAATAATCGGAAAAATGTGCTTTATAGGGATACCGTCCCATGAGAACGGCTTCGTAAACGGTAAAGGGGAAATGAGCAGTATAATTTTGAGGAACAAAAGATATTAATTGGGCAATAGATGACCGTTTGAATGAATGGAGATCGATGTTGTTTAACAATATTGAACCTGAAACCGGTTTTAATAATCCATTTAAAATACGTAGGAAGGTTGTTTTTCCGCTTCCATTTGTTCCTAAAAGAACATAGGAGTGTCCTCTATCTAACTCAAGATAAAGATTTTTAATAATAGGTTTTTGTGGTGAATAATAAAAAGTTAGGTTTTCAATAATGAAGCTCATTAATATTTTTGTGCCTCCGATTTTACCAAGAGAAAACAAAAAAATGGGCCTCCCAATAGTGTAGTAATCACTCCAACTGGTATCTCGAGTTGTAGAAATGATCGAACAACATTATCAGCAACTAAAAGTAAAAGGGCTCCTCCAATGATAGAAATTGGAAGAAGTTGACGATGATCGGGTCCTATTAAAATTCTGAACAAATGAGGAATGATTAAGCCGACAAATCCGATTACTCCTCCTACTGAAACTGCAGCAGCAATGGAGAAAGAAGAGATTATAAGTGTAAATAATCTAATAATAAATGGATTTATGCCTAACTGAAGAGCTTGATCGTCGCCAAGACAGAGGATATTCAGGGCATCACTGACCAAACCAAGCAGGATAAAAAGAATAACGCTAAAAGGCAGTAGGAGGAGGATATTTTGCCATGTTAATCCCACCAAACTTCCCATTATCCAAAAAAGGATGCTGCTCACTTCTTCCTTAAAAAGATATTTTAAGAAGCTAATACCAGCAGAAAATATTGAACTTACGATTACTCCAGATAAGATAAGTCGAGTAGGATTCAGTGTATTCCTCGTTCCACCCAAAAGAATAACCATTGTTAAAGAAACTAAGCCCCAAAAAAATGCCAAAAAAACCAAATTTTGAAAACCTAAATAAAGAGCCAATGAACCACCGAAAGCTGCCCCAGAAGAAATTCCAAGAGTATAAGGACTGGCTAAAGGATTTAAAAGGACAGCTTGGAATAAAGTTCCACTTCCTGCGAGGATTCCACCAATCAACATACTTCCCAAAATTCGAGGAAGACGAATATTAAAAACTACATCATGCCATAACTGATTCTCATCAGCTTGTTTGAATATAATTTTTAGGACTTTGAGGAAAGGAATATGAATAAACCCAGAACCACAAAAGTAAAAAAATAATAGGACTAAGCAACTGAGAAGGATGAGGGTTAGAATACGTGCCCTTTTTTTTCTTTCAAAGAATAATAGAGAACGGTCAGAAATAACCAACCGTTCTCTAATGAATCCGAAATGAGTCATCATTGTTCGGAAAGCCGATCTCGAATGTGATCGATCCAGATTTGAACAAATTTATCGTTTTCCCCTAAACCTTCAAGAGTGGTTTGAACCTCATATCCCGATTTTTTAAGAACAGTCTTCCATGAATCCGCCTCATCACCGGCGATGTCATTGCGAGCATGATCTCCGGCAACTAGCATAAATGTTTTGAGAGTAACTCGTTGGGCGTCAACGTTTTTTAACTGAAGAAGAATGTCTTCTATACTAGGGTAGCCTTCAATAGTTCCAACAAATACTTTTGGTCCATAATGTTTCTGAAGGATATTTTGAAGTTGGGAATAACAACTGTTGGCTGGATGCTCCGTCCCATGACCGACTAAAACGAATACATCGCCTTCTTTTGAGGTATATTGCTTCATCTCTTCTTCCAAAGCAATAACAGCTTTTTCATAATCAGCTTCAGTGGTTAACAAAGGACTTCCAATCACAATTCGAGAAAAAATTGGTTTGGAATGAGGGTCTTTCATCATCGCAAAAGCATTGGTGATAGAAAGAATTTCGTGGAATTCACTTCCAGACATGATTTGTAGAGGCTGAACAATAATGGAAGTATAACCTTCATCAGCCAGCTTTGCCAGAGCTGAAATTGGGCTATCGATAATTATTCCATCCCGATCTTTTAGGATTTTTCGTATAGTTCTTGATCCATAACTCAAGACCACGGTATATTCGGGAAAAGCTTTTTGGGCAGCTTTTACTACATTTTCAATGGAAATAGCAGCTTCGTGATAGGATGTTCCAAAAGCAGCGATTAATATTGCCGATTTTTCTTGCTGCTCGGCAGCATAAACTTGAAAACTGGTTAAAATCAATACCATTACAAAAAGAAAAAAAATTGTACTTTTACAATTCATTGCTTTGACCTCCCTTATGAATTTAAAAATTTGTGCTCTTAATTCACCCGGGGATCAAGCAAAAAAACAAATCGCCTTTTGTCTCTCGCAAAAGCCGATTTTTACATTGATTCCTCGGGTTGGTATCCTGACTTGAAGGC
>JAAYUT010000328.1 GCA_012517485.1 Candidatus Atribacter fermentans | reverse complement strand
TGTGCGGGTGACCCAGGTATCCACTTTGGCTTTAGCGTTGACAAAATGCATTTTGGCAATTCCGATTGCAGTTGGGCGATAAACCACCGATCCTGTAACTCCTTGAGGACGCAGGTAATATTCTGGAACATCGGGAGGGAGGATGGGATGTGGAACTGGAGTTGCTTCATAAGCTGGTGTTTCAAATCGTGATGGAGTCGGCGAGGGTAGAACTGGTTTTATACCAACAGAAAGAGCCTGAATTTGAGGCAAAGTCAAAGGACCTCGAAGATAGCTCATTGCCCATCGAGTTTGGAAAACAACAGAATCATTTTCATGAACATTCCGCATGAGAAATACCCGGTTTCCTAAACCGGCGAGAATTTTTTCCATTTGTGGTCGATCAAAACCCCCGGTGGCACTTACTGCAGCACCTTCCAATCCCTCAATTACCCTCATTTTATCCCGTTCGGTTTGCAACCGTCCGATAAACCAAGTTCCACAGTTGGCAAGTCCTTTATAATCGAGGTCCACTGGGTTTTGGGTAGCCAGGACAACCCCCAGTCCGAAAGCACGAGCTTGTTTAAGCAGAGTCAACATTGGGAGTTTTGATGGTGGATTAGCCGTAGGAGGGAAATAACCGAATATTTCATCCATATAGAGTAAGGCACGGAGGCTACTTGTGCCTGATTGACCACGTATCCAGGAAACGACTTCATTTAAAAGGAGGGTAACAAAAAACATTCGTTCACCATCCGAAAGGTGAGCGATTGAGATGATAGAAACCCGAGGTTTACCTTCCGGTGTATAGAGAAGACGTTGGATATCGAGCGGCTCACCTTCAAGCCAGGCTGTAAAACCTGGAGAAGCTAACAAGTTATTCAGACTAATTGCCAGCTTAAACCGTTCCTTAGATGGATAAAAAGATTCTAAGTCAAAAACTCCAATTTTCTTAAAAGACGGCTTTTGAATCTCGTGAATCAAACCAGCGATATCCAGGCTTCTTCCTTCCCGCCAGGCTTGGTCAAGAATATTAGATAAAAGAATGTGATCACGGCTTTGGACTGGATCGGTATCCAACCCCAAGAGATTGAGCAGTCCAGAAATTGTGGAAATAATTCGGTCACGAAAGGCTGAAGAATCCTGAATGATATTGGCTGAGGGAGGAGTGAAGGAGCGAAGAATCTGTAAAGGCTGACCAGCAGTATTCCCTGGCGTATATATTGTCATGGAAACTGCATCTTTCAGACGTTGAATACGCTCTGGTTCCTGTCCCCATTGTGCCAAGCCGCTTTTCCAATTTTCGGCGGTTTTTGTTGCAAAAGTATCGGGGTCCATACCCTTCCGAACAGCTTCAGCTTCGTCGATCCAAGGTCGGAAATCTTCCGGTCGGAGTTCGGGGAATTGCAAGAGGAGATTCCCTAAATCACCCTTGGGATCGATAAGAATGGAGGGAATACCATCAATGGCAGCTTCTTCGAGAAGATTGATAGCCAAACCAGTTTTTCCACTACCGGTCATACCAACGATCATGGCATGGGTGGTTAAATCTTTGGCTTCATAAAGTATAAGATTCTCTTTGAGCTCGTTATTGGTCAAGTCATATTCTTTCCCTAAATAAAACACCCCAAGTTTTTCAAAATCTTGCATAGCAATATCCCCCCCAATAAAATCGATAATTAATAGATTTCAGTTCAATTCTACCTCAATGCGAAATCATGTACAAGCGACCAGAAAGTCAGGTTATTATTCAGTACCACTATCTTGTTGATCCAGAAACTGCTTCATCCGGAATCGGGGCTTTTCCGGATAAGAATCTTTTTCTCCCTATTAATGTAACTATATGCCATAGCAATTCAAATTTAAAATTTTCATCTTCATCAGGGTCAACAACCTGGTATAAAGGTCTTTAATACTTTCCCCTTTTTTTAATAACTATGGGAAAGCAAAGAGCGGTTGCCAATATGGACTTGTAATAATCCTTTTTCTTGACATCTTTCCAATGCTGCTTCAGCATGGTCAACTGAAGTAAAAGGAAGGTTTTCCATATAGAAGTTTGGTGCAAAACCTAAAAGAGAGTAAGGAATCCGGGGATTGATTTGAACAATGAATTCGGCAATTTTTTCGACCTCGTCCTCAGTTATATAACCAGGAACCAGAAGAGTACTGGCTACCACTGTTACCTGAGGATACTTTTTAGCTTCTTCAATAGCCCAAGCAAAATTATTATAAGTGAATCGATTGGAAACCCCAGTCAAAGCGATGTGTATCCTTTCATCAAAGGCTTTCAGATCAAATTTTAGGATTCCCCCGCTTTCTGCAGAAAGATAAAACATTTTCTTAATGAGCTCGTGACTGGCACTCCCATTG
>JAAYUT010000327.1 GCA_012517485.1 Candidatus Atribacter fermentans | reverse complement strand
TGATGGGAGAAGGTCAGGATGAGGGTGAAAATACCTCTATAAAAACGTCATTGCGAGGAGCGCCTTAGGCGACGTGGCAATCTCATTTCATACTTTTTTCAGTAATGAAAAGACGAGATCCTCACGCCCTCGAAAAGCGAGGGCTCAGGATGACGGATGAAAGGCACCCTCCCCGCCGCGAAAGCGGCACCCCTCCACGGAGGGGAATTGTTCAACTTCTTCCCCCATTGAGGGGGGTTCAGGGGGGTGTGCCTTTCTCTTTTCTGTTTGATGACTTTTACTCGTTCCTGTATTTTCAGGATAGCAGGTTAAGATATGAGGATTTTGTGGTGATGGGTATTAGTTTGATTAGTATTCCCTGTTGAACTATTTCATAGACTAAAAGGTTAGGATTTTCTTGATCCTGATAAAAAGGAGGCTGTTCTTCAATCAATTTCATTAACGTTTCTATGAGATCATAGAGATATGGGTAAATAAGATAGAAAGCAGTGAAGAGGAGTATAACGATAACAATAAGGAAGGGTAGGGTACGATATTTAAAATGCTGTTGAGCTTGCTTTTTTTGTTTATCAATCTCAAGGAATAGGTGATGGATTTTTTCGGCTTTCTCTTTATTTTCTAAATCATCCGTTATCATTCACCTCCGTTGAAACGAAGAACCCTTTCGTTCTCTTTTTTTCTATTCGATTGTTTACTTATAATAAATATCAACACATTATTCGTTCATCGGGGGAGAAAATGAGTTAGTAAGTTAGTGTTTTTCTTGTATTGAATCCAGAGCTTTTTTCATATCTTCCGGTTTATAAGTACCGAGCAAAACCTTCTTTTGATCAATAGTAACCAACTGAACTCCGATATCCCCAGAAAGAGTATAAGCTTTTCCGTATTTTCCATAACGGATTCCCCATCCTCCATAATCTCGCAAAGGTTGGTAATGGACAATTTGATAACTCAACAGGTTTTCTTTTGGAATTCTTTGATATCGAAAATGAAAAGGTCTATAACGATAGTAAACCCCATATTTATCCACTTGAATTTCCAAGCGATTTAAAAACACAAACAGGGGAAGACCAATGACGACTATCAACCCAACAATTAATAATCCAGTATCAGACAATGGATTATTACCCCAAGGTTTTTTAAAAATTAACTGCTGTACCATCCCGTACAAAATAACCACAATAGGAATCAAAATTAATCCCCAGAGCCATAGAGATTTGACGGTTTGAATTTCCTTAAAAAATACCTGATTGGAATTTTCAATATTCATCTTTTACCCTCAATAATGATCTCAATTTCCCTAAAATAATGTAATTGATTTTTCAGCTTAATGCAAATGACTAAAATTATAATCAATAATGGAAAATTCAATAATAAAAAAAACCGCTCAATATATGAGCGGTTTTTTTTATTATTCCTCTTGGTTTACCGGTTACAGTTTTACCGATTTCTCATCATCCCTCGACCTTGACCAACTCGATTGCAGCCGCCTCTTCCACAACAATTCCAATCTTCATTTTCATTTCGATTTCCTCGATTACTATTGTCTTTTTTTCCACCCGCCCAAATGGGATATCCATCAGCATCTCTTAACTCATAGGTTTTATCATTCACTTTGAATGAATAG
>JAAYUT010000326.1 GCA_012517485.1 Candidatus Atribacter fermentans | reverse complement strand
GTTTAGGAATTCTTTTTAAACATACTTGGGCTGGAATCATGATGGGACTTGGAGTTGGTTTTATCGTCATGGCTATTTTAAGATGGAAAAATAAAGCTTGAGTTTTGTGGGAAGTTGTTCCCTCGCCCCTTCATGGGAGAGGCCTTATTAATTATTTTCCTCTCCCCTGGTGGGAGAGATCTTATCTCTTTTTTCCCTCGCTCCTTCGAGGGAGAGGTCATGGTGAGGGGGAATGCTTTTTCATCCACACCTGCTGCTTGCGAAGCAGTATGAACATTTACCCTGAAAATACAATAAACTGTAATTTGCCACCTTCATCTTCACCTTTAAAATTTTTTTCAAAAAAGGTTCCTTCATTCTGACTTTGATCAGATTGAATGATACAATGATTATTGGATTTAATAACCTTTTACTTCTATACATTTGCAACTATCTACTCTAAGGAGGGATTATGATGTCTTATCGATCGAGATTTTTGTATTATTATTCTTTTCTATTGGTCTTTTGCATAGTTTTTCTTTTTTTTGTTAATCAGGGAAATACTCAAGATAATCCAGCCGATTATTATCAAACTCTCCTCGATCGTCTAAAAAATGGCGATACCAGCATTAATTTTGCAGAATTACGTGTGCTTTTTGCTCAGCTCCCTACCTATAATCCTTATAAAAAAATGCAAGAGCTTCGGGACAAAGAAAATCAAATGTGGCAAGAATATAAAAGCGGTAACTACCAAAAAGCCTTAGAAATAGGAAATTCGATTCTGGAAATTAATTACTTAAGGATTATGACTCATTATATTTTTTCTGAAGTCTATGGAAAATTAGGTGATACCCAAAAGCAGAAATTCCATGAAGATGTCTTTTTTGGTTTAGTCGATTCAATTATTCAATCTGGAGATGGAAAAAGCCCTGAAACAGCTATGACGGTCATTGAAGTAAGAGAAGAATATGATGTTCTTGACGTTTTAGGATTTGAACAGGAATCACAAACTTTAGTTGAAAAAGATGGAAAAAGGTTTGATTTTCTGGTTGCAAAAAACTCAGAAACGGGAGAAACCCGTGATTTTTATTTTAATATCGATCTCTTCTATGATAAAGCACTCGAAGGAGTAGAAGAAGATGTTTCTCTAAAAACTACACCTCAAGCAGAGTCAACATCGGAAACAGAGTCGGGAAAATTTCTTGATACTTTCTTCATTGCCACCTTAGCCACCGGAACCAAACAGGAAATTGAGACTATGATCAAAGATCAAAAAGTTGATTTAAGGCTTCGAGATAAAGATGGGAACACTGCTCTCATGATTGCTGCTATGGGTAATAAAAACCTCGAAGTGATACATTATTTAATTAGTTTAGGGATTGATATAAATGCCAAAAACAATAAAGGTGATACTGCTCTCATTAAGGCTGCCAGCTTAACCACCGAACCAAAAATTATTGAGGCTTTATTAATGGCTGGAGCTGATCCAACTATTAAAAATCTTGAGGGAACAGTTGCCTATGAGTATGCTCAACTCAATCCAGATCTCCAGGGAACTGAAGTTTTAACCAAGCTGGGACAGGCAACATTGAGTGGAATTTCACCCTCTCCAACTCCAACCACGATAGAACCCAGTGTTCCAACTTCAATGATTCCCATTCCTGAACCATCACTATTGCCAATTGCAACACCAACTCCTCAAGTTACAGCACTTCCCCAACCAACACCTTTTACAAGCTCAATTCCAACCATGGTCCCACAACCAACAACCCAAGTTGTATATCCTCAAATGCTTACTGTTAATCCACCACCTGGATGGATTTCTCAACCCACCGAGGACCCTACTCAAATTGGATACTATCAACTTGCTAATCAGCAGAATATTGTTATAGCTGAATATATTGTCATTGTTGAAAATCTCTCTTCCTCTCTCGATCTAAGAGGGTATCTCAGCTATCTCCAAGGAAATCGATTAAAACCACCGCTTTTTAATAGTTATATTCCTCAACAAACCATCGATACAAGTTTGGTTGGTCTCCCTGCTTTACGCCATGATTTCCTCTTTACAACAGATGATATCCAGCTTAAAGCGATGGCCATTTTTGTCATTCTTGGCAATAAAGCTTATACTTTCCTTTTTTACAGCACGGTTAATGATTTCCCCAATTTAGAAGCGATATTCTTACAAGCGCTTTCCACCGTCTCCGTTCAGGATATACCTGGTCATCAACCAACCCCTTCAATTTCTATATCACCCCAAGTTGATTTCATGACTTCGCCTACGCCACAGCAACCCACTGCTGGAAACTGGTATCAAGATCCATCCAACACTTTTAGTGTTCTTTTACCTTCGGTTTCAGTAAAAAAGCAGGATATTCAGAATGGAGTCGTTTTTAGTAGCCCAAATAATGGCGAAATTTACGTTATGAATTTTTCATCAGAAATGGAAGCCCAAAACATGGTTGAAGGCTTGGCTGGAGGGAAAAGTTTCCGAGCTGAAACGACTTTAAACGCTGGTAACCGGCAAGCTCAAGTAAAAATCTATGGTTTTACTCAGAACAATATGAATTATGCTATGCTTATTTCTTCATATCCTGGAACACAAGTTTTGGTTCTTATTTTAATACCAGCCGATCAATATAATGCTTCACAAGCTTGGATGATTTCTACCATTACTGGAATTCAATTTAGGTAATAGATGATACAATAAATCAACCCCTTGTGCTTATAGGATAGATTCTTATGCCACTTTCGTGGCACCAGTTGAGGATGAAAATACTGACCCAGGAATCGTTTCCCCCTTTCGCAAAGGGGGTTAGGAGGATTTGAATTTTTCCCGTTCCGTCATAGCGAGGAGCGTAGCGACGTGGCAATCTCTGCCACCTAATTTGTCATTTCTGAGGAGTCTGGTGTTTTCTCCCGGACGACGTGAGAATCTCATCTTTTTCAATACTACAATTCAACACATCATAAAAGATGAATCATGAGATTGCCACGACCTCAAACAACGAGGTCTCGCAATGACGACTCAAAGTTCCTTCTCCCTTGATGGGAGAAGGT
>JAAYUT010000325.1 GCA_012517485.1 Candidatus Atribacter fermentans | reverse complement strand
CATCATGAGCAGGCACAGCCATAACCGCGCCAGTACCGTACTCGAGGAGGACGTAGTCGGCAATCCAGATTGGAATTTTCTCTCCGTTAATTGGGTTTACGATTTCCTTCCCGATATACATTCCCTCTTTGTCTAAGGTTTCAGATAAACGGTCGATATCGCTTTTTCGAGAAATTTTTTCTCGAAATTCGATGACTTTATCCTGGTAGGTGGTTCCGTCAACCAACTCATCAACCAATGGATGTTCTGGAGCTAAGACAAAAAAAGTCGCTCCAAAAATTGTATCGGGTCGGGTAGTAAACACTCTGATAGTTTTATTTAAATCAGGCAAGGAAAAATCAATATAAGCGCCCTCACTCCGGCCGATCCAGTTCCTCTGCATGGTAAGAACTCGTTCTGGCCATTCTCCAAGTGTATTGATATCATTGAGCAAAGACTCAGCATATTGGGTAATTTTTAAATACCATTGACTTAACATTTTTCGATTAACTGGAGTTCCACATCGTTCACAATTTCCTTCTACAACCTGTTCGTTGGCAAGAACTGTAGCACAGGATGGGCACCAATTTACTTGACCAGCTTTTTTATAAGCTAAATGATTTTTATAAAATTGGAGAAAAAACCATTGAGTAAATTTATAGTATTCCGGTTCGCAGGTTATGACTTCTCTTCGCCAATCGTAACTGATACCAATTCGTTTTAAAACCTCCCGCATTTTATCGATTTTATCATGAGTCCAAACCGATGGATGAATATTGTTTTTTATGGCAGCATTTTCCGCCGGTAAACCAAAAGAGTCATAACCCATAGGATGGAGAACATTAAATCCTTTTCGAATAAAATACCTCGCTACCACATCTCCAATCACGTAATTTTTAACATGACCCATATGAGGATCACCAGATGGATAAGGAAACATTTCTAAAACATAATATTTTTTTCGTTCGGGGTTGGTTTCTACCTGAAAGAGGTGATGGTCAGACCACTTTTTTTGCCATTCCAACTCAATTGCATCAAAATCATAATTCTCTCGCAAACTTCGTACCCCCTATATGGAAAAAGCCCGTCCCAATGGGACGAGCTTCATTATACTGGTGGAGCTGAGGGGAGTTGAACCCCTGGCCTCCTCCACGCCAAGGAGGCGCTCTCCCAACTGAGCTACAGCCCCAAAACTGCTTTGCAGACGACTCCTATTATATGAGAATTATATTCATCAGTCAACGGATTTCATCAAAAAAAGCTTAAAGTTTAGCCAAGACATGGTTTTCAAAAATTTCTTTTACGTTTTTCTCGGTTACTCCTGAGATAACTTCGTCGTTAATCCGAATATTTGGTCCGAGAGAGCATTTTTCTAAACAGAACGTAGCACCAATACTCACTCGGTCCTGTAGATCGTGCTCCTTGGCTAACTCAAGCAAACGCTGAAGAAGGTTGTAAGAACCCTTCAAGTAACAGCTGGTTCCAACACACACAGCAATGTCAATTTTCTGAGATTCTTTTGCTTCTTGAATTCGAATAAATTCTTGGCTAATTCTCCTGCGCGACCGGTAGCTGGTATGAAGGGTTTTCTCGGCTTCTTCACTATTGGGTTTTTCTAACCATTTTTCATAGAGATACTTTAATGATGGGTTATCCTGAGCTTTTCGAATTGTGCTCATTCGATCGGCATTATAAAGACCTTGAGCTCTTTTGCGGAGCGTTCGTTCTCGATCAGGATAAGCTAAAGGCATGCCGCCACCACCGATGCATCCTCCCGGGCAATTCATGACTTCAACAAGATCATAATAGCGTTTTCCTTCTCGAATATCCTTCACCAATCGTTGTAAATTGGCTAAACCGTGAACCACCGCTACCTTTACCGTCCGACCGTCAAAGTCAACCTCAGCTTCCCGCAAACTATCAAATCCTCGAACTCCACTAAATTCAACATTCTTGAGTTCCTTCCCGGTTAGTCTTTCATATGCATAACGGAGAACTGCTTCGGTTACTCCTCCAGTCACTCCAAAGATAACCCCTGCTCCAGTTCCTAAACCCAGGGGTACATCAAATGGAACAGGTTCTAATTCTTTAAAATCAATATTAGCCGACTTAATCATTTTAATGATTTCCTGAGCGGTCATGACAATATCCACGTCCGGCTTTCCTTCAGTTTGAAACTCAGAACGACGAGCTTCAAATTTCTTTGCTGTGCAAGGCATAATTGAAACCGAAACAATTTCATCTAACGTTTTATTTTCAACTTTAGTCACAAAATTCTTGATCACTGCTCCAAACATCTGCTGTGGAGACTTTGCGCTGGATAAATTTTTCAAATAGAAAGGGTAATTCCTTTCTGCATAAATCACCCAGGATGGGCAACACGAGGTAAAATGAGGGAATGGACCACCTTTGGTCAAACGTTTAAAGAATTCCTCAGCTTCTTCTACGGTAGTCAAATCAGCACTAAAAGCCGTATCGAATACTCGGTCAAATCCAATTTTTTTCAAGGCAGCAGCGATTTTCCCAGTACTAATCTCCCCCGGTTCTAATCCAAATGCTTCCCCAACTGCCACTCGAACTGCTGGAGCGATCTGTGCTACAACAAATTTCCCTGGATCTAAAACTGCTTCCCAAGCTTTATCTATTTCAGACTTGACAATTAAAGCAGCTGTTGGACAACGAACTGAACACTGTCCACAATAAACACATTCAACTTCACTGAGTTTTTTCCCAAAAGCCGGTTCGACTAATGATTTTGAACCTCGCTGAGTAAAATCGTAGATTCCAATCCCTTCAATCTCATTACAGGTTCGGACACAATCACCACAAAGAATACATTTATTCGGATCGCGTATTAAAGAGAAAGAAGAAGTATCTAATGGAAGGTCATCGGTTCTTTCGCCAAAGGGGACCTCGGTTATGTCCAAACGAGCGGAAAGTTCCTGTAATCGGCAGTTTAAATTCCGTTCACAGGTAGTACAATCACGTTTATGATTTGCCAAGAGGAGTTCTAAAACCATTTTACGAGCTTTGAGAATTCTTTGAGTATTGGTTTTAATAACCATTCCTGGTTCAGGTGGAGTTGAACAAGATGGCATAATACCTCGCCCTTCAACTTCAACCAGACACATACGACAAGCACCATATACGCTTAGATCAGATAAATAACAAAAGGTTGGAATATCAATATCTGCTTTACGAGCAACCTCGAGGATATTCTTTTCACCACTTAACTCAATTTCTTGACCATCTATGATCACTGATTTTTTAAGATTTTCATGATTCATGGTTTTTTGACCTCCATTCAACCAATACCGCATCAAAGGGACACGCTTCAAAACATGAACCGCATTTAATACAGGCTTCTTGATCGATGATGTATGGAACTTTCGGTCGTCCGGAAATACATTTTACTGGACATACCCGGGCACATTTTCCACATGCTCGACATTTCTCAGGATCGATTCGGTATTCCTTCATAGCATTGCAAACGTGAGCAACACAGATGTGATGATTAACATGATCAAGGTATTCATCTTTAAAGTAGCGGAGAGTGGTCAAAACCGGGTTGGGGGCGGTCTTTCCCAAACCACAGAGCGAGGCATCACGGACCACTTGAGCGGTTTCAATCAGCAATTCTAAATCTTTCTCTTGAGCACGAGCTTCAACTATTTTCTGTAATATGTTTAACATATGTTTGGTCCCTTCTCGGCAAGGAACACACTTTCCACATGATTCATTTTGGGTAAAATGCAGGAAATAACGTGCCAACTCAACAATACAGGTTTCTTCATCCATAGTGACCAATCCACCAGAACCCATAATGGCACCAGCGGCACAGAGTGAATCATAATCCACAGTGAGGTCCAAATGCTCCTCGGTCAGACACCCACCGGAGGGTCCTCCAATTTGAACTGCTTTGAATTTCCGATTGTTTTGTATGCCTCCTCCGACGTCAAATATAAGTTCACGAAGGGTAATACCCATTGGTACTTCTGCCAATCCAGTATTTCGTATTTTTCCAGAAAGAGCAAAGGTTTTCGTTCCAGGACTAGTAACTGTTCCAAAAGAGCGAAACCAATCAGCTCCTTTTAAAATAATAATGGGAACATTGGCTAAGGTTTCAACATTATTAATAACGGTAGGATACCCCCAAAGACCTTTATTGGCTGGGAAAGGTGGTCTCGGATTTGGCATCCCTCGTTTCCCTTCGATAGAAGCTAATAAGGCAGTTTCTTCACCACAAACAAAAGCACCAGCACCTTCTTTTATGGTTAGTTCAAAGGAAAAGGAAGAACCAAAAAGGTTTTTTCCTATTAATCCAGCCTCTCGGGCATCGGCTATGGCTTTTTTCAATCTTTTCACTGCTAAAGGGTATTCTGCTCGGACATAAATATATCCTTCTTGGGCCCCAAAAGCGTAACCTGCAATTGCCATTCCTTCAATGACTGTATGAGGATCGCCCTCCATAACACTACGGTCCATAAAGGCTCCAGGGTCGCCTTCATCACCGTTACAAACAATAAACTTCCGATCGGATTTTGAAAAGCGAGCAAATTGCCACTTACGGCCGGTTGGAAATCCTCCTCCTCCCCGACCACGGAGCCCGGATTTTAATATTTCTCCGATGACATCATCGGGATTCATCGATGTAACCACTCTTGCCAAAGCTAAATAACCATCGCGAGCCAAATAATCATCAAGATTTTCAGGATCAATCGAACCACAATTGCGAAGGACGATTTTCATCTGCTTACGATAGAAGGGAACGTCTTTCATCAAAGGCCATTTACGGATTTCTTGGTTTGTTTCTTCCTGATAAACAAGGTCATCAACGACTTGGTCATTTTTCAAAGTTTTTTCTACTATTCGATCAACATCCTCTGGCTTTACCCTCAAATAAAGAATTCCCTTAGGTTCTATTCTAACTAAGGGTCCAGCCTCACATAAACCCATACATCCGGTTTCTTTAAGAGATGGTTGATGATCAGTGGCTTTTTCTACTGTGACCGAGAGCTGATTTTTTTCAATTAACTCCAGAAATCTTTGATAAACTTTCTCAGCTCCTTTGGCTAAGCATCCTAATCCACCACAGACCAAAACCTGAGTGGTAATCGGTTTATTTTTTAACTCTTCAATATGTTTTTCCAGTTCATCTTTAGTCTTGAATGGCATGGACCATTCCTCCCTTATTTTCTTCAACCAATCCTTCAATGATTTCTCGAGTTTTTTCTTCATTTAACATCCCATAGACCTCTTCATCGATCATCATCGCTGGTGCCAAAGCACAGGCTCCAATACAAGCGACAGTTTCAACGGTAAAAAGGAGGTCGGGTGTTGTTTCCTCGTTTTCCTTTAATCCCAATTGTTCCTTAACGGTTTTTAAAACATTCGAAGATCCTTTTACGTGACAAGCTGTCCCATCACATACCCGAATGGTATGCTTTCCTTTTGGTTTTAAAGAAAATTGGGCATAGAAGGTAGCAACTCCATAAACATAAGCTGGAGATACTCCTAAGGCTGTCGCAACATAGGTTAAAATTTCTTCAGGAAGATATCGGTAATCGGCTTGAATCTCCTGAAGGATAGAAATTAAATGTGATGCACTTCTATGATACTTCTCCAAAATAGTATTGACTTTTTCGAATTGACGACGAAGAGTTAATTCTTGATCTTCCATTTCCAATGATACTCACCTCCGGATGTAGGTTCATCGTAACCCTTAAGTCACGAAATAATCATTATATAATACTAACCATTAAAAATATTCTAGTTTAACCTCTTTCCCTAACTTTTTTAATTCCTCGGTGATTTCTTCTAAGATTCGAGCTTTTAATGAAAGCTCACCTGAGAGTTTAGGATTTTGATGAGCTGGATTAATAGCCATTCCAGTATAGATGAGTATTTCATCTGATTCTAATAATAAATGTAGTAAACGGCTCGCACCATCTTGCTTATAGAGAACATCGATATCTCTTACACCTTGTTTTAACTGACGACGAACACTAGCCAGAGTCAGAATCCCCTCAGTGACAAGGTCTACTCCTTCTAAGATTCCAACCGGGGGAATATCTTCTTTCATGGAATTCAAATCAACGTCTATCGGTTTTTTTAAGTAACGGGAGACGATATTTCCAGTTGTCCCACCGGAAAGCACTTTTTTTCCATGAAAAGAAAGAAATTTTTGAGTAACGAACTCATCAATTTTTGGATCTTCCGGTGGTCCAGCCCATAAAATCATTTTCCGAGGGAGACGAATTTTTGCCACAACACAAGTTGCATCGTCTCCAGGCATCCCCTTATAGAGACTTTCTGTTGTTTCGATAACTTTTCTGGCTAATGAATTGGCATCGATGTGTTCATTTACACTGCTTTCCAAAAAAGAGGCGATTTTTTCCCATCTCCAGCCTAAATTCCAAATCCCACCAATACCGGCATGAACTACTCCATCGCTTACCCCTACTAACCAGTCATTTTTTTGGAGTTTCATGTTTGATTCATGAATAACCCTATTGCCAATTTTTCTTTCTTTCCGCTCGATATGCATTACTCGTCCACTTCGAATCCAGAAGATTGGCGGGCTATCAAATTCAGCAATATAGGCTTCTCCATTTTGAAAAACCTGCATGACTGAAAAAGTAGAATAAGCAATTTTTCTCACCTTACACACCGGTAAGGTTTCGGCTAAGGTTTCCACCACCTCGTCTAAAGGTGAATTCCTTTGAAGCATGGATACAATGATTCTGGTTGTTAGAGTTGATAAGATGCTAGCTTTCACTCCACTACCTAACCCATCTGAAAGAGAAACTATGGTGGAAAGATCGTCTTTCTCAATCCGAACACTATCACCGCATAATTCTTCACCCCATTTTGAGATCTGAGCTTGAGCAACTTCAACAAATATATCATTCATTCCTCGACATTTTCTCCTCGAAGAATTTTCATGAGCTTACTGAGTAATGATTTGGTTTCTGCGGTTGTTTCCCCCAAAAGGCTGGCAATTTCCTGAGCGACCAACATCTGATTCGTAATAACTTGCTGAGCTTTTTCTAAGGTTTTTCCACGTATTTCTTCCATCATCTTTTCTTGGTCTTTTTGTTTGGTTAAATCAACAAATACCCCCATGAGAAGTCCAGATTTTTCCAGATAAAAAACCGAAAGTTTTACATAAACATTATGATATTGGGGATAATGTATTTCTTGACTCATTGCTTTCTTCGTTCTACGAACTTCAACAAATATTGAAGGATCGATAAACTCATCTAGTATCTTGCCAACCATTAAACGTCCTTTGAGATCAAAAATTTGGCGAAGAGCTGGATTCATATCGACTATTCTCAAGTTTTCATCAACTAAAATGATCCCATTCGGTGTTACAGCAATTAAAAAACTGGAAAATGATTCAGCGCGTGCCCTCATATAAGGAATGCACATTTCTGCTTCGGCTAAGCCTTGAAAAACAGCAATAGCCTTTTCTCGGCAGGTATCGTAGCCACAAGCTCCACAGTTGAGCTCATCTTGAGGAGTAAACTTACCAGTCAAATTTAATATCTTTCTTAATTCTTCCTCTGATGGTTGAGGCTGTGGAATGAGATGTGGATTAAATTCTCGCCTGAGCGATGGAAGCTCGAGTATTTTTTTGGTATGATGTGAACCAGTATTCTTCTGAGAAAACTCAATAATTTTTCTCCTTCTTTGGTAAAGAGAAAGAGGTGATTTGAGAAGGGGTCCATCGATACATCCTCCCTCACAACTCATCATTTCAACAACTTTTAAACCTTCTTTTTCATTTTCAAAATTCTCTAAAAATCGCTGGCATCTCTCGATACCAGTAATAACAACTGATTCTTGAGATAGTATTCCAGTATCAAAATCACCGGTCTTGAGTAAGCCTCCTTCAACTGGAAAAGCCCTTGCCCATTGAACTGAAGAGAGACCCTCAGTTTCTGTTGGAAATTGGTTTAAGTCAATATTTTCCTGAACAAACCACTCTTTTAATTCATCAAAAGTTAAGGCAACATCAACTTCGTCGATTATTTCATTTTCTTCTCTCTCAGCTTTTTTTGCTATACAGGGACCAATAAAAACCACTCGAGGATGCTCATCTTCAAATTCTTTTTTAAGAAGTCGAGCATGGGCAACCATTGGAGAAACCACTGGAGCTAAGTAAGGAATATGCTGAGGGTAATATTTATATATAAGAGCATTTACCGCTGGGCATGAACTGGTAATAATTGCTTTCTTCTCTTCTTTTACTAATTGAGCATGTTCTAAGGCAACCAATTCAGCAGCTTCTGCCGTTTCACGAACGAGGGAAAATCCTAATGATTTCAAAGCATTAAAAAGCTGACCAGGATTAATATTAGGGAATGCCGCAACAAAAGATGGAGCTAAGCTAGCAATGACAAAATCTTCATTCTGAAGGTAATTTTTCACTACTCCAGTATCATTTCTTATAACTTTAGCATCCTGAGGACAAATTAGAACACATCGGCCATCCTTGATACAACGTTCATCAATAATTTCAGCATGTCCCATGCTAAAACGAATAGCCTTAACGGGACAATGACGTACACATTTATAGCAGTCGCGGCAACTGGTCTTAATCGTTGATAGTATGCTCAATCAATTAATCCTCCTTAACCTTCACCATGACCTTTTCTTCAAAAATACGTTTAAAATTATCAGGAGTAACCCCGGTTTCGATTTCATCGTCTATAACTATTGTAACCCCTTCTTGACTGCATTTACCCAAACAAAAGGTTCCCTTCAGTTCAACCTTATCTCGTAAGCTCAGATTACTGATCAATTCTTCACATTGGTGTATGATGTCATAAGCTCCTTTTAAATGGCATGAACTTCCCACACATATCGCTATTGTTACCATTAATACTCTCCTATTAATTCTTTTTTTATCGCCAATAGAACATAATTTTTAAGATGAATATGCTATTAACTCTTGAACTTGATATACTCGATATAATTCATTCTCTATAAATCTTTTTTCCCCTTCAAAACAAGTTTATCATTATAACATAATTTCTTTTTGGTTTTATTTAATTTTTAAATAATTTCGTTTTTTTATTTTGGGATGGGAAATATCCAAATTTCAATAGGTTCAGGAAGATTCTCTCGAACAATTTCAACCTGAGTATCCGAAAGAGTTTTCACTTTATAAAAATGATAGGTAAAATTTTCTACTGGTTGAAGTTCAAATTTTAATAAGGGAGTTCGATAATGCATAGGAATGACCACTCTTGGTTTTAAATTTTCCACCAAGGTTTGGGCTTCATGCCCATTAATCGTATAAATTCCACCTACTGGCACCAGGAGAATATCTAATGGTTTCCAGGATTCAGTTTCTTCCATACTAGGCAACATACCAATATCACCAGCATGAATGATTGATAAGCCATCTATTTCTACCCGATAAACAATATTTTCGCCTCTTTCTTTCCCATTTTTATGATCGTGATATGTCTGAAAACCTCGTATTTGGTATCCATCTCGAACAAAAATACCTGCTTTTTGAATAATTTCTGGATTCCCTCCAATGATTTGAACATTATTGTGATCATAATGGGAATGACTGACACAAACTGTATTAGCCGATATCTGAGGAAGTGGATAACCAACACTTCGATCAAAGGGATCAAACACTATCTTTTTCCCACCTTGAGATGTCAATAGAAAAAAAGAATGACCAAACCATTGAATTTTCATAATTTCACCTCCAGCACTTTTTCTTTTCTATCAAACCCAAGAGAATAGAATCTCATTCCATATTATTGTAAAGATATTCCATCTAATTAATTAAATTATTAATGTTTTATGATTATTGATTTATTGAATTTAAGATAAAATATTGGATTTCATTGATTCCCTTCAAGTACCAATTTTCATCATGATAGATCTTCATACCACGTCTTGGTATCAGCTGAGAATGAAAATAGTCCCCCTCACCCTAACCCTCTCCCACCAGGGGGCGGGGGAAAAAAAGATTTCGTTCCTTCTCACTTGATGGGAGAATGTGAGGATGAGGGTGAAAACGAAGAATGAGATCTAAGTTGGTTGCTCTCAATGAGATATCTATAAATAACATATCTGTGTCTTCAGGATAGATAGTCATGCCACATTGTGGCACCAGTTGAGGATGAAAATACATTTCAGAAATCAATTTTCCCTTTAGAAAAGGGGGTTATAGGGATATGAATTTATCTCTTTTCCGTCATTGCTTGGAGCGTCCTGTGCGATGTGGCAATCTCATCCACCTCGTCTTTTATTCTGAGGAGTCCGGCGTCTTTGACCGGACGACGTGAGAATTTCATTCTTTTGAAGTTTTTATAAAAAAAGAATTGAAAAGATGAGATCCTCACGGCTTCGAGAAACGAAGCCTCAGGATGACACCTTCGGTGTCAGATGAGATCCTCACGCGAGAAAGCACCGCTCAGGATGACTGATGAAAGGCACACCCCCCTAACCCCCTTCAATGGGGAAATTTATAAGATGGTATTTTCAGAATAGATATTTTCCTTTGTAATGCCTCATATAACTCATTTTGTTCGGATAGGTAAAGATAAGCTATTTTATTTTGTAACAAAGGATCATCTTTGATTTGATGCCAAGTGGCTCGTTCGAAATCTGGTGTGCCAGGGATTGGGGAAAATAGAGAGAGGCGAGGTTTTAGCCCTAAATCGGTAACATATTGAATTGAGTATTCATAATCCTTGACATTTAAACCAGGAAGACCAAAAAGGAGGTAGACTTCCAGTTCTTCAGGAGCATAACCGGCTTGGATAAAAAACTGAATGGCTTTTTCAAAAATAGAATTATTCACTTTATTTCCGGTATTTTTTTGGATAATAGCATCAGAAAATTCCAGACTGATCCGAAGTGTCTTGAAGTTACATTCCCTCATCAATTCAGCAATTTCCCGCGTAACATACCGAGCATGAATAGAATTGGGGAGGTGAAAACGAATAGGGAGCTGCTCTTTCTGCAATGCTCTAAGAAGTGGCAGAAAACTTTCCTCAGTGCGATAAAGTAATGCATCATCATAAAAAGCTATATCTTGAATCCTATAATTCTGATAATCATAGATAATTTCATTGAGCACATCACCCCAAGGTCGCCTCCAAAATTCTGGGAAATATCTCCCGGAAGCACAATACGTGCATCGAAAGGGACAACCAATTGAAGTCAAAACGACGGTATAGTCAAGTTTTGTATAAAGATCAAATGATGGTTTTACTGAAAAAAACTTCTTATAATCTGTAATAAGAGACAACTCTCTGAAATCTGAGCTGAGTTGTTTGATAACCTGCAATGGGTCAACTCCTGAAACAATCCGGTCGAATCCCCATTGACGAGCATGTTCGGAGCATAAAGTAGGATACCAACCGCCAATGATGATTCGCACCTTTTTCCATATTTGACGAACAAGATTAAAAAATGCTACTTGACCAGGATACCAATATGTCATGATTCCCGTTATAAAAACCCATTCTGGAGGTTCAATTTCGCTGAGATATTTCTCAATTCGATCCCAAGGTATTCCAAAACGAGACCAATAACGTGGAATCGACAAAAATTGTATTGGTTTTGGAATCTTTTCCCGATAATATCCTCCGCATCCCATATTCCTAAGCCCTTTTGGCCCGGGATTATTTGAAATAGGCATATAAGGGTGATGACGATCCATGCAATCAAGGAGAGTAACTTGATAACCAGAATTCCTCAAATGAGATGCTAAATAGAGTAACCCCAATGGCTTCATCCATAAATCATACGCTGTGAAATCATAAACCCAGGGATTAACGAAAAGGATACGTTTACGATACATCTTTACTCCAATTTTCAACTATTGAAAAAAACGCCTCCAGTGGTTGAACCACTGGAGGCACCTGACTTATTTTTCCTTACGAATCATGATTTATTTCAGGAAGCCCCTCATTAATATAAATATCGTAAGCTCCTAAATCAAGATACCCATTACCACTGAGATTAAAGAGGATAACCTTTTCTTCTCCAGTTTCTTTGCATTTCTTGGCTTCTTCTATAGCCGATTTTATTGCATGAGCACTTTCTGGAGCTGGTAAAATAGCTTCTGATTGCATGAATACCGTTGCAGCATCAAATACATCAGTTTGCTTATAAGATTGAGCTTCGATTAAACCGATATCATATAATAAGCTTAACAAAGGTGCCATTCCATGATATCTCAGTCCACCGGCATGAATTCCAGGTGGAATAAAATCATGACCGAGTGTGTACATTTTTAAATAAGGAGTCATTCCGGCTACGTCCCCTAAATCGTATTCATATTTTCCTTTCAAAAAGGATGAACACGATTTTGGTTCAACAGCTATAGCTCGGAAATTCTTTTCACCGCTAAGCTTATCCCGCATAAAAGGAAAAAGGAGCCCACCAAAATTACTCCCTCCTCCAACACATCCTATAACAATATCTGGATACTTCTCTCCAACCTTTTCTAACTGAAGTTTAGCCTCTTCCCCAATGATTGTTTGATGTAAAAGCACATGATTGAGCACACTTCCAAGACTATATTTGGAATGGGGTGTCGTTACCGCATCTTCTATAGCTTCACTAATAGCAATTCCCAAACTTCCAAGTGAATCAGGAAATTTTTCCAAAATATTTTTTCCGGCTTTGGTATTATCACTGGGGCTGGCAAAAACATTAGCACCCCAAGTTTGCATTAAAACCCTTCGGTAAGGCTTCTGCTGGTAGCTTACCTTTACCATATACACTGTGCACTCCATACCAAAATAATGACAAGCCATGGAGAGTGCCGAACCCCACTGACCAGCTCCAGTTTCAGTCGTCAAACGTTTAGTTCCATCTTTTTTGTTGTAATAGGCCTGCGCTACTGCCGTATTTGGTTTGTGACTGCCAACCGGGCTGTCGCCTTCATATTTATAATAGATACGAGCTGGTGTTTGTAACGCTTTTTCCAATCTTCGAGCACGATACAAAGGTGAGGGACGCCAGAGGCGATATATATCAAGAACTTCACCAGGTATATCGATAAAACGCTGATTACTGACTTCCTGCTGAATAAGACTCGGCGGAAAAATTGGTTCCAAATCTTCAAGAGTAACCGGTTCTTTTGTACCTGGATGTAATGGTGGATCAAGAGGCCTTGGTAAATCTGGAATAATATTATACCAGATGGTCGGCATCTCCTTTTCACT
>JAAYUT010000324.1 GCA_012517485.1 Candidatus Atribacter fermentans | reverse complement strand
TTTTCCAGTCATGAAATAGGATGTGCTTTCATACCAATGAATGTCGGTTGCTCCTGGAGGACCATATTCGCGTAAAAGTTTTCCATAAAAATTGAAAGCCTGAATGGCTTCAGGTTTTCCTAATGCCCAGTTTCCTTCAGCATCTTTCCAGGATCCTCCGAAAGTGTAAAGGAAGTCAACAAACTGGGATGTTGCAGCGGCGCGTCTTCCTCGCAAGGTAATTCCATGCAGATCAATTTTTCCATCTCCATCATAGTCAAGGTTCAGCTTCTGAGCAGCAGCCTCTAACTCGTCCATGGTTTGTGGAACATTAATTCCATATTCACTCAATAAATCTTTTCGATAAGCGAGAAGAGACGTTTCACTTTGAATGGAAATACTATGCTGTTTTCCGGAAAAATTGCCTCCTTGTTTGAGACCTTCAAAAAAGTCATTAAAATCCCAATCCTGGGGCGTTATTTCTGGATTGTTAATAAAATCATCTAGTGGATAGGTCCACCCCTCTGTTGCATAATGAAGGCCTGCTTGCCCAGGCATGATCATAAATACATCGAGATCGGCAATTCCAGAAGTCACTTCGATCAATCGTTTGGCTCGAAATTGGTCTTCCGGAAAGACCTCAACTACTAGCTTTATTCCAGTCGCTTTTTCGAATTCCGGTATTTTCTTTTCGATGAATTCTTGCCATACATGCCGGTTAAAGAGAAGACGCAAGGTTGTTCCTTCATAAGGATTTTCACCATAGGCAACTAACTGGATTCCCAGAATTAGAACGACCAACAAGAACGATACTAAAATTTTGAGTTTCATGTTTTCCCTCCTTTTTATATTTATAAAAAAATCCTTCTTTTTTACTCTATAGCGTCACCCCCTACAGGAAAAACAATTTTTTGGGAAAGGTATGATCTCACCTTTTCTCAAAGTTTAAAGTTATTTTTAAGTTAATAAAATTTTTATTTGATTATATTATATAATCATAGAGTCAAAATTGATAGTTTATCTCAAAAATATCTCGATGTCTTAACGATAATAATTCTCCTTTATTTTTTCATTTTTTATTATTTTCATTTATTAGATTGCTTTAAGAAGTGTATCGATCATTGAGAGAGGGGAAATGAATAGAAAATTATTATCAAACATTTTTTATCGATGTGCATAAAATAACTGAAAAAAACATTATTATTTCCATCACCTTGCTATTAGAAAGGAAGCTGTGTCAAGGACGTTTTGTTAAGATTCAGTATTTTTAAAAAGTAATGACCAGAATCTAGTGAAATCATTATTCCAGATTGAGTTATTTAAGTGTATTGTTTTAAAGAATGTTCAAGTGACCTTATACTCCGGAAAAAGCGCTGAACCCTCCGTCAATTGGGACAACAACGCCGGTGACAAAACTGGAAGCGGGTGATAAAAGCCATAAGACGGTGCTTAAAAGGTCCTCAGGAACACCAAACCGGCCGCAGGGTGTATGGGAAAGTATCGCTTCTCCTCGAGGAGTAAGAGTGTCATCTTCTTTATATAAGAGATAATAATTTTGTCTGGTAACAAAAAAGCCAGGCGCCAAGGCATTGACTCGTACTTTAGGGGTATAGTTTTGAGCGATATGGACCGCCAGCCATTGAGTAAAGTTGCTTACTGCTGCTTTTGCTGCTGAATAACCAATAGTACGAGTTAAGGGACGAAAAGAAGTCATGGATGAAAAATTAATGATATTTCCACCATTTGGATTTTCAATCATGAATTGAGCAAACACCTGGGATGGAATAATGGCTCCTCCAAAGATATTGAGATTGACCACTTTCTGAAGTGCTTCGAGTGGTAGGTCAAAAAAAGAACACTCGGGGGAGACAGTAGCGTCTTTCATATTTCCCCCAGCAGCATTGAAAAGGGCATCTATACAACCAAATTGTTGAATTACTTTTTGGGATACTTCTTGAATTTGATTTTTATTTAGGGCGTCCATTGAATAACCTACGACTTCGATGTTTTCCTTTTGGAACTTTTCAAGTACGTCATCAAGGGGGGCAATATCGGTAAGTATTATCCTGGCGCCTAGCTTGCCTAATTCATAGGATAATGTTGAAGCCAAAATTCCAGCTCCTCCTGTGAAAAAAAAGACTTTATCTTTTACCGAAAACATTTTTTCAACCATTGATTCCATTTTATTCATCCTCCGTATTCATTCTTACTTTTTCCCATCAAGGGAAAAGAAATTATTGTAATATGTTATCCTTCGGTTTAGCATTTAAATGCCATAGAATTTTATTTATTAATGTTTAATAAAAAATTTTCTAAATGAGATTCTCACGTCGCACAATATGCTCCTCAGAATGGCGGAGTGGGTGAGTTGCTGTTCTTTAATACTTCAAGATAGACCTGGGCAGTTTCTTGGTCAAAACAAACAAAGCGAACTAAAAGTGGATATTTTTCGAGGAACTTTTTAACTTCTTTTATAGCAATTTCGGCTGCTCGCTTTTTGGGAAAACCATAGACACCAGTTGAAATAGCTGGGAAAGAAATACTTTGAATACCATACTTTTGGGCAATTTGGAGACTATTTTTATAGCACGAAGCGAGGAGTTCGTCTTCCTGAGCATTTCCTCCTTTCCAAACCGGTCCGACAGTGTGAATAACATATTTTACTTTCAGTTGATATCCCTTGGTGATTTTCGCTTCTCCAGTTGGGCACCCCCCTAAGTTTCGACATTCTTCTTTAAGTTGAGAGCCAGCTTTTCTATGTATAGCTCCGTCTACTCCGCCTCCTCCCAGGAGGGTAGAATTGGCAGCGTTTACGATCGCGTCGGTTGTTTCCTCGGTAATATCACCAATAACCACCTGAATATTTCCTTGAGAATAAACAACTTCCATAACCTTTAATCACCTCATTTTTTCGATTTGCAAAAAAAAGACTCCATAGTTGAAAGAGAAAAAAAATGAAAAATCAATTTTGGACTTTCACTTTTGGTAGTTTATCAGAATTTATACCCATTATCACGTATCAAGGGAGAAGTAAATTCCCTTGATAGGGAACAAGAATACTTTATAATGTAAATAATTTATTGATTACTCTTTCAACAAAAGAGAGAAAATAATAAAGACGGATTTTAGTTCCTTCTCCCATGGTGGGAGTGGAAAGAAAATTATGAGTTTAT
>JAAYUT010000323.1 GCA_012517485.1 Candidatus Atribacter fermentans | reverse complement strand
CTGTGGTGAGAAAAACGGTTGGCTATTGTCGCTATGAGACCGAAGACGAACTCCTCCTTCTCAACCAACTCTATTCCCTTCTTCGTCTCTATACTAACTTCTTCCAACCAGATACCAAACTGGTTTTCAAAGAGCAAGTGAATAGGAAAGTCAAGAAACACGATGATGAAGCCAAAACCCCCTGATTCGAGTTCTTGACGCCTCATCGATTGATGACTCCATCAAGCAATCCTTAAAAGACCAATATGAAGCACTCAAACCAGCCGAACTCAAACGACTGATTGTCAAAATACAATACCAATTGATCGAGATGGTGACCTTGAAAAATTATTCAATTCTTTCACCCAAAGAGATGAATTTGGTATAGAATTTTTAATGAGGCACTGAATCCATTTCTTCAAAATTTTTAGATTAGGCATCACTAATAATCATTTTTTAATAATTAATTAATAATTAATAATATATAGAATTATTACCATACTAATTATTTTATAAATATTTTAATTTCTTATATTAGGAGAAAAAATTGGATTCACTTTTTTCAGTTGTTGTTTTAACTTACAATCAAGCAAATCTTATTGAAGATACTTTGGATAGTATTTATAAACAATCCTATTCAAACATAGAACTTATTATTAGTGATGATGCTTCATCTGATGAAACGCCAAAAATTATAAAGCATTGGTTAAAAAAATATAGCAAAAGATTTAGCAATATAGCATTTTTTTCATCGAATTATAATACTGGTATTTCTAAAAATCATAATCGAGGTATAAAAGCGGCAAAAGGAGAGTTTCTTAAATATCTCGGTGGCGATGATCTTCTCTTGCCTAATGCAATCGAAAAAATGGCTGCATTTTTAAAAAAGAATAATAATATTTATATTGCAACATCATATGTCCAGCCGTTTACTTCGAAAGAAGACGGAAAAATAATTGAATATTTACCTCTTATACCAGAAAAATGGGCAATACCAATATTACAAAATCATAATTCAATAAAACAATTTAGATATATGTCACGATACTGTTTCCTTCCAGCCCCTGGATTTTTTTTTAGAACCAAGGGATTGGAAAACATTGGTTACTTTGATGAAAACTTTAGCAGATTCGAGGATTGGCATACGTGGCTCAAATTTTTATTGAAAGGATATACAATAGAATTTCTTCCAGTAACAACTGTTCAATGGAGAATCCATCCTAATTCCGTGAGTACTTCTGCATTATATAGGGGTGATAAAAAATTTTTTGAAGAAAATATTAGTGTCTATCAAAAATATATCCTCCCCAATAAAAAGCTTCTTTCTTTTTTAGAAAAAAATCATGTTCAATCTCGTATAAGATTCTATAAGACACTTTCTCAAAATGGTAATAGGTCTTTCTTACTCTTCAAAGCAAGATTAAATTTTCTTCTCGATCCAATAAAATGGATTGAATTTCCAAAATGGATTTGGAAACAAATAATAAAAAATCAAAGAAGAAAAATAATTAAAATTTTTCAAAAAGGAGAAAATAAATAATATGAAAGGTGTTATTCTTGCTGGTGGGACTGGTTCACGGCTATATCCACTCACCAAAGTTACTAACAAGCACTTACTCCCAGTAGGAAAATACCCAATGATATTTTACCCTATTCTGAAATTAAAAAAAGCTGGAATAACAAATATTCTCATTGTTACCGGCACTGAACACATGGGCAATGTTGTCCAGCTTTTGGGGAGTGGTCGGGATTTTGGTGTGAAGTTCACCTATAAGGTCCAGGATGAGGCAGGAGGAATTGCTCAGGCTCTGGGATTGGCTCACGAATTCGTGGGAGATGATCGCTGTGTAGTTCTTTTAGGGGATAACATCTTTCAGGATGAAATCACTCCCTTTGTTGAAAAATTCCAATCCCAGCAAAAAGGAGCCCGTATTCTCATTAAAGAAGTCCCTGATCCTAACCGTTACGGAGTTCCGGAATTAAATGGAAATAAAATTATAGCTATAGAAGAAAAACCTCAAAATCCCAAGAGCAATTTTTGCGTCACCGGTATCTACATGTATGATTCTCAAGTCTTTGATTTTATATCCACTCTAAAACCCTCTCAACGGGGTGAGTTGGAAATCACCGATGTGAACAATTTCTATATCGCAAAGAACGAGCTTGAATATGATGTTTTACAAGGATTTTGGACTGATGCTGGGACTTTTGAATCTTTGAAACATGCCTGTGAATTGGTTGAAAGGAATAATCTTTCTTGTGATTTCGGTAATCTGTAATATGTGATCAGTAATCATAATTGTGCTAGAATAAAAACTTTTTTTAAGTTTTAACCATAGAAAAGCCCTTCTATATTAAATTATAAAACTGAGAAAAATAAGATTAAAAAAATACAAATATTTTTAATTCTTCTATTCTGTATATACTATTTCATCCAATATCCTGTTACATTAACTTCTCCCTTTGGATAAAGGGAGATTGAGAGGGATTCGATTGGTTAAATCTTTTTCAAATCCCCCTCACCCCCTTTGCGAAAGGGGGAAATGATCTATAAATAAGAATTTTCATTGTCATCTGGTGTTGCTAGTCGGCATGAGGGTCTATCCTAAGGAGGATTTATCAACCCAAATAAAATAAGAAATTCCAAAGGAATAATGGGCTATTAAGGAGGCATATCAATGAATTTTAAAGATGGTGAAATCGAAAATGTTATTATTGAAAGCGTTTCTCTTTATAATGACCAACGAGGTTGGTTAGCGGAATTTTTTCGCCATGACGAAATTCCTAAGGAAATTCAACCAGTTATGGGCTATGTATCCCTTACCCATCCTGGAATTGTGAGAGGACCTCATGAACACCTTGGGCAATGGGATTACTTTGTTTTTCTCGGTCCATCCATCTTTGAAATGTATTTATGGGATAATCGAAAAAATTCCCCTACTTATCATAATCGAATAAAAATCACTGTTGGTGAAGATCATCCATTTAAAATTGCTGTCCCCCCAGGAGTCGTTCATGCTTACAAAAATATTGGGAATAAAGACGGTATTGTGTATAATTTTCCAAATCGGCTCTATGCTGGATTTGGGAAAAAAGAAAAGGTTGATGAAGTTCGCTGGGAAAATCAGCAAGATTCTCCTTTTGTTATCGATTAATAAATATGAAGATACTCATTACCGGAAGCCAGGGTCAATTAGGAAAAGAAATAGTTCACTGGGCATTATCTCGAGGGATTAAATCTTTTTTCTATTCCCACCAAGACCTTGATATTACCCAATTTGAGTTGGTTCGAGGTATAATTGGCGATCTCAAGCCTGATGTGATTATCAACTGCGCTGCTTATAATAATGTGGACGCTGCTGAATCTGAATCTCGCATGGCTTATGCTGTGAATTGTGAAGGGGTTCGGAATTTAGCCATATGTGCAAAATCTTATGGAGCATTTCTTATTCATTACAGTACCGATTATGTCTTTGACGGAAAGAAGCACTCTCCTTACCTTAAAACTGATATAACTCATCCAATCAATACCTATGGGAAAAGCAAACTGGAAGGAGAAAAAGCGGTTCAGGAAATATTTGGTAATTACTTGATACTTCGGGTGAGCTGGGTGTTTGGACAAAATCCCAAAGTCAGCTTCCCCCTGAAACTCCTTTCCTGGTCAAAAAACAACTCGACTCTCAAAATGGTTTCCGATCAAACCTCTTCTCCTACATCGGTAGTGGATATTGCGAATGTAACTTTCGAGCTTCTTAAAGAAAAAATAACTGGACTTCATCATTTCTCAAATTCTGGTTACTGTAGCCG
>JAAYUT010000322.1 GCA_012517485.1 Candidatus Atribacter fermentans | reverse complement strand
TTTTCCAGTCATGAAATAGGATGTGCTTTCATACCAATGAATGTCGGTTGCTCCTGGAGGACCATATTCGCGTAAAAGTTTTCCATAAAAATTGAAAGCCTGAATGGCTTCAGGTTTTCCTAATGCCCAGTTTCCTTCAGCGTCTTTCCAGGATCCTCCAAAAGTGTAAAGAAAGTCAACAAACTGGGATGTTGCAGCGGCGCGTCTTCCTCGTAAGGTAATTCCGTGAAGATCTATTTTTCCATCTCCATCATAATCAAGATTTAGCTTCTGAGCAGCAGCCTCTAACTCGTCCATGGTTTGTGGAATATCAATTCCATATTCATTCAATAAGTCTTTTCGATAAGCGAGAAGAGAAGTTTCGCTTTGAATGGAAATACTATGTTGTTTTCCGAAAAAATTGCCCCCTTGTTTCAGGCCTCCAAAAAAGTCATTAAAATCCCATTCTGGGGGTGTCATCTCTGGATTGTTTATAAAATCATCCAACGGGTAGGTCCACCCCTCTGTTGCATAATGAAGGCCTGCTTGACCAGGCATGATCATAAATACATCGAGATCGGCTATTCCAGAAGTCACTTCGATCAGTCGTTTGGCTAGAAATTGGTCTTCCGGAAAGACCTCAATTACTAACTTTATCCCAGTCGCTTTTTCGAATTCCGGTATTTTCTTTTCGATGAATTCCTGCCACACATGCCGGTTAAAGAGAAGACGCAGGGTCGTTCCCTCATAAGGATTTTCACCGTAGGCAACTACCTGGATTCCCAAAATTAAAACAACTAACAATAACGTTACTAAAATTTTGTGTTTCATGTTTTCCCTCCTTCTTTGTTTATAAGAAAACCTTTTTAATTTTATTGCGTCACCTCCTCTAAAAAATCAGCTTTTTTGGAAAAGGTATGATCTTACCTTTTCTCAAAATTTAAAGTTATTTTTAAGTTAATAAAATTTTTATTTGATTATATTATATAATCTTAGAGTAAAAATTAATAGTTTATCTCAAAATTCTTATTTATTTCCTAATTTCTATTATTCTTCTCTATTAGGTAAATTTTAGAAGTATATCGATTGGTCATTTGGAGAAAAAATTGAATAGAATGCGTTTTAAAAATTTTATTTTCGATGTTCATAAAATACTAAAATAATCGTTAATATATCCATGACCTTGGTATTAGCAAAGAAGCTAAGCCAAGGATGTTCTGTTAAGAAACAAGTAGTTTTTAAAAATCCTGATAAGCATTTGGTGAAATCGTTATTCAAGGATGAATTGGTTATATTTTCTATTTTATAGAATGATTAAAGTGACTTTATACTCCAGAAAAAGCACTGAACCCTCCGTCGACTGGGACAATATTGCCGGTAACAAAACTTGAAGCAGGTGATAAGAGCCATAAGACGGTGCTTAAAAGGTCCTCAGGAATACCAAATCGACCACAGGGAGTGTGGGAAAGTATCGCTTCTCCGCGAGAAGTAAGTGAACCATCTTCTTTGTATAAGAGATAATAATTTTGTTTGGTAACAAAAAAACCGGGAGCTAAAGCATTGACCCGTACTTTCGGTGTATAGTTTTGAGCGATATGGACCGCTAGCCATTGGGTAAAATTACTCACTGCGGCTTTCGCTGCCGAATAGCCAATAGTACGAGTTAAAGGTCGAAAAGAAGCCATAGAAGAGAAATTGATAATACTTCCACCATTGGGATTTTCAATCATGAGTTTGGCAATAACCTGGGACGGAATAATGGCCCCTCCAAAAAGGTTTAGACTGACCACCTTTTGGAGAGCTTCGAGGGGAAGATCAAAAAAGGAACAGTCTGGAGAAACCGTGGCATCTTTCAAATTGCCTCCAGCGGCATTGAAGAGGGCATCGATCGTGCCAAAATCTTGAATTACATTTTGGGTTACTTCTTGAATTTGTTGCTTATTCAAAGCGTCCATTGGATAGCCGGTAACTTGGATGTTTTCCTTCCGGAATTTATCAAGGATATCATCAAGGGGAGCAATATCAGTAATTATTATTTTGGCACCCAGCTTGCCCAATTCAAAAGCTAATGTAGAAGCCAAAATTCCAGCCCCTCCCGTGAAAAAAAGGACTCTATCTTTTACAGAAAACATTTTTTCGATTGTCGATTCCATTTTTTTCATCCTCCGTATTCATTCTTCCTTTTTCTGTCAGGGGAAAAGAGATGATTGTGATATATCTCCTTCTGTTTTACATTTACATATAGATGCTATAAATTATTTTCTAATATTTTAATAAAAAATTATTTTAAAAAAATTTACATGTTGTAAAAAATACGTTCCTCAGAATGACCGAGAGGGTGGTGAGATTCCCATGTTGTCAAACCAAAGAACGACTGGACTTTAAGCCATGATGACTTTAAGTTCCTTCTCCCTTGATGAAAAAAGGTTAGGATGAGAGTGAAATATACAAAATTCTTTACAAATCAATGGTTGTTACTTTTTAACACTTCAAGATAGAATTGAGCAGTTTCTTGGTCAAAACAAACAAAACGAACTAAAAGTTGAGAATCTTCGAGGAATCTTTTGACTTCTTTTACAGCAATTTCAGCGGCTCGCTTTTTGGGAAAACCATAAACACCTGTTGAAATGGCTGGGAAAGAAATACTTTGAATACCATGATCTTTGGCAATTTGGAGACTATTTTTATAGCACGAGGCAAGGAGTTCGTCTTCCTGAGCATTACCACCTCTCCAAACCGGTCCAACAGTGTGGATGACATATTTTGCTTTCAATTGATAACCCTTGGTGATTTTGGCTTCACCGGTTGGGCATCCTCCTAAAGTTCGGCATTCTTCTTTAAGTTGAGGGCCTGCTTTTCTATGTATAGCGCCATCGACTCCGCCTCCTCCCAAGAGGGTGGAATTAGCAGCATTGACAATCGCATCGGTTTCTTCTTCGGTAATATCACCAATAACCACCTGAATATTTCCTTGAGAATAAACAACTTCCATGGTCTTTCATCACCTCATTTTCTCAGGTTGTGGGAAAGAGCCCATATTTAAACGAGAAAAAACGAAAAATCAATTTTGAACTTTCACTTTTGGTAGTTTATCAAAAATTATAACTATTATCACCTATCAAGAGAGAAATGAAATCCCTTGATAGGGAACGAGAATACTTTATAATGTAAATAATTTATTGATCGCCCTTTCATCAAAGAGAGAGAATATAATAAAGACGAATTTTAACTTCTTCTCACCTAGTGGAAGAAGAAAGAATAGCAGGGGAAGTTGAGAATAAGGGTGAAAGGGGCGAGGGAAAAAGATGAAATAATAGGGTTAAAAGGCAGTTCTTATACTAAGGGAAAACTTGAACTCTTGGCAAAAAATAAATGTACAAATTTTTTATGATCATGATTTCATAACTGAAGTTAAAAAAAGGATTCCAACTTGTTAGGAATAGGGTAGGTAAAGGAGAGGAAATGAAAAAAATATTGATTCTGATGATCGAGGTGGGAAGTGGACATAAGACACCAGCTTTAGCAGTCAAAGATGCTATCGAGAAAATTGCTCCTCATCAATTTCAAATCGAAGTCGTTGATTTTGCCAAAGAGTCAGGTGCGATTAGAGTTGACCGGTTTTTGAAGAATTCTTGGAATTTGGCTTTAGCTCATCCAGCTGTTACCAAAGTCATTAACTATGCCATTGATGTATTTTACCCTATTACCAGTAGTCGAAACCTACTTCGGATTTTATTTGGTGATTTTGTTCGGAAAGGAATTGAATATATCCGTAAGTTCCAACCCGATGTTGTATATTCTACTCATTTTTTTTGCGGTACAATTGCAGCAATAGCAAAGGAAAAATACCTGTTATCCTATGAGATTATTATCACCATGACTGACCCATTCGTTGGTCATCGAATGTGGATTGATAACCACTTCAACTCTATTTTAGCGGCGAATCAAATTGCTGCCGACTATTTGATTAAAAATGGTATGAGAAAGGAAAAGATACAAATTATTCCCTTACCCATTCAAGCGAATTTTTTTAGGGAAATTGGACCAAGTGATGAAATAAAAGAAAGATTCGGGTTAGATAAGAACAAATTAACACTTCTATTTAGTGCCGGAGGACAGGGAATTGGGAAGAATTGGGAATATATTCAGTCTATTTACCGAAAAGCATTGCCAGTTAATATCATTGCTGTTTGTGGGAAAAACCAGGATCTATTTCAATCATTGTATGCTTTGCAAAAACAAAAAAACTCAAATACAACCTTGAGGATCTTCGGTTATGTAGATTTCATGAATATGCTTTTATCCATTGCTGATGTATTTGTAACTAAAGCCGGTCCAGCATCGGTTATTGAATCACTGATTTGTGGGTGCCCCATTATTTTTACTCATTGGGTGGGATATAACGAGAAGGGAAACTTAGATTATTGTTTAAACCAAGAGGTTGGTTGGTTCGCACCTGATACTAAAACTTTTCTTATTTTGGTGGAAAAAATTTTAGAACAAGAGGATCTTCTTAATCGGTATCGGAAAAATATAGAGAAACTAAAAACAACGACAGTTTTGAAACAGATATCGGATGGGTCGCACTTAACCGCCCAATATGTCATATCGCGATTACAATCATTTTCAAATAATAGCAAGGAATTTAGGGAAAGGGTGCGTTATGAATGAACAAAAGAAAAATAAACGATTTTTGACATGGGGATACCGTCGTGACGGCACCTGGTTGAAGGACATCAATCCGATGCATCGTTTAGAACCATTCATTTTTAAAACACGAAATGCTTCATGCATCTACTTTCGAGAGAAGTTAGATATAACTCATACTTTGGAATATCTCAAAGAAAGAAATTTAAATCGGTCATCAGAAAAGAAGATTACTCTTTTCCATGTTCTCATGGCAGCTATGGTTCGTACCGCCACCTTAAAACCTGGGCTTAATCGTTTTGTTGCTGGAAAACGCATCTATCAGCGGAATAAAATGCAGATTTCTTATATGGTAAAACAAGAGAGAACTGAAGCTGCTCGTATGTTAGCAATTAAAGAAACCTTTCATCCTTTAGATACTCTCGAACAAGTTGCTGATAAAGTATTGCTATCCATTGATCGGGCACGACGTGAAAATGCTGCGGATAGTGAAAACTTAGTTAAAACCTTTTCGAAACTGCCCGGTTGGTTGATTTCATTAGTAGTAGCTATTCTCCGCTGGTTGGATAATTTTGATCTGGTACCAGAGTCGATAACTAGCTCAGATCCTTTTTATACTAGTGCTTTTGTGGCCAATATTGGTAGCTTAGGAGTGAATGCACCCTATCACCATCTCTATGAATGGGGAACAGTTTCAGTTTTTGTGGCTATGGGAAAGTATGCCGATGAATTGAGTTTCGACTTTACAGGGAAGCTGGTTAAAAAAACCTTTGTAGAAGTTACCTTTACTGTAGATGAACGTATCGCCGATGGATTTTATTTAACTCGTGCTCTTCAAACTTTTAAACAATTTATGGAGCGTCCAGAAGAATTAGAAAAACCAGTGGAGGGGGGAGCAGCTAATGATACCGAATTCTGACCAATCCATGGCCGAACGTTTGTTAGTGACTTCGAAGTCCTATCCTAATTTGCCAGCTTTGGACTATTTTGGGAAACGGATAACGTATCAACGGTTACAAGAAAGAATTCAACAATTAGCTATAATTTGGAAAAACTTAGGGATCAAACCCGGTCATCGGGTTATTATATGTCTGCCCAATATCCCTGAAGTAGTTATGGCTATTTATTCACTTAATATGATTGGAGCGGTAATCTGTATTATCCATCCCTTATCCACTGTTCCTGAAATGTCTTTTTATATTCGAGAAACCCAAAGTCAATGGTTAATCACTTTGGATATTCTATATAGTAACTTTCGCAAAGCCGTCGAAGAGAGTAACATTAAAAAAACCATATTAATTTCGATTTCAGAAGGGCTCCCACTTATTCCTCGATTAATTTTTTATTGGAAGCAAGGTTCTAAATCCCCCATTTATCGCGGAGATCATTTAATAGATTGGAAAACACTAACTCGAAACTGGTCCTCACCTCTAAAAAAATTCCACCATTATTCAATTGACCAACCGGCTGTTATTCTTTTTAGTGGAGGAACAACTGGAGCGCCTAAAGGAGTTCTTCTTTCAAATCAGAATATGAATGCTTTAGCTGACCAAGTGATAACTCAAGTAAATCCACAACCAGGTAAAGATTCAATATTATGCATCCTTCCTCTTTTCCATGGTTTTGGATTGGGGATCTGTCTTCATGCAGTTTTATTAGGCGGCGGTCGTTGTATTCTCATTCCTCGTTTTAGCAAAAAGGAATTTATTGATGCAGTTGGTAAGTATAAACCAACCTATATCGCTGGTGTACCCACTCATTATGAGGCATTGGTTAGTAGTGAAAAATTGCAAAAGATCAATTTTTCTTTCTTAAAAGGAGCTTTTTGCGGAGGGGATACTGTTCCTCTTTCTCTCATCAAGCGTTTTAATAATTTTATACAAAAACATAAAGGGACGGTCAATCTACGAGAAGGATATGGATTGACAGAATGCGTAACGGCATGTTCGATTATGCCTGAAAATATTTATAAAGAAGGAAGTGTGGGTTTACCCCTGCCTGGAAATCGCTTTAAAATTGTTCGTCCACAAAGTACAGAAGAATTACCAATAGGGGAAGTAGGTGAAATTTGCATAAATGGACCTACCGTGATGTTGGGATATAATAACCGACCTGAGGAAACGGCTCGTGTTCTACAAAGACATAAAGATGGTCTTATCTGGCTTTCGACTGGAGATTTAGGGACTTTAGATCATGAGGGTTTTTTATACTTTAGTGGAAGGGTAAAAAGAATCATTAAATGTTCGGGTTATGCAGTTTATCCTTCTCAGGTGGAAAGCGTTATTAATAGTCATCCATTGGTTGTTGAATCATGTGTCATCGGTATTCCTGATGAATACACCATGAACCGGGTCAAGGCTTTTGTCGTTATCAGGGGGAATGTTCATTCTCGGGAAAAATTAGCCGAGGAAATAAAGCAAAACGTTGCTGAGCAGCTTATTAAGTGGTCGGTTCCAACTGAGATTACTTTTCTGGATAGCCTCCCTATTACCCGCATGGGAAAAATTGACTATCGAGCACTGGAAGCCATGGAGCAAGGCGAAGCAATTATTTAATTTTCCTATAAAAGGATTTATTTTTTTGTCCATTAATAGAGTTATAAGAAGAGAGAAGTAGGTCATGAAGAGGCTATAATTAAATTTTTTTCTTATCTGATAAGAATTGACAAAGGAATGAAATGTGTTGAAAAGTATGATTTCTGTATGGATACGGTTGTTTATCAGAGGGTATACGGAAAATATGCCGAAGAAGCTGTTGATGAAGCAACGAAGAAGCTTCATGATTTGGAAAGCATATTAAGTCTTTTTCAATCAGGAAGTGATATTCACCTGATTAATCACCAAGCAGGAAAAAACTGGGTAAAAGTTAGCCAGGATACTCTTAATGTCTTACATTTGGCAAAAATAATATCAGCACGAACTAATGGTGCTTTTGATGTGACTATTGGATGTCTCAGTGATTATTGGCGTCAATTAAGAAAAAATCAAGATAAACCCGATAAGAAATACATTGAATTTCTTTTGGATTTAGTCACCTACCAAGATATTCAAATCAACCCGAACGAAAAGGTAGTCAAACTTAAACGACCAGGTCAGCAAATCGACCTGGGAGGGATCGGGAAAGGATATGCCGGTGAAAAAATTGTTGACATTTACCAAAACTATAGTGTTTTATCCGGATTTATCAATCTTGGAGGAAACGCGGTTCTGGTAGGGAAACCGCCTTTAAAAAAGGATTGGAAGGTTGGGATACGTAATCCTTTTTCTAATGATGGAAAAATCTTTGGCGCGGTACGAGTAAAAAATCGGTCAGTGGTGACATCAGGAGGTTATGAGAGGTACTATGAAAAAGAAGGTTTCAAATATCACCACATTCTTGATCCTCGGACTGGTTTTCCTGCAGAAACAGAATGGCAAAGTGTAACTGTTATATCAGAAAGTTCATCATTTGCTGATGCTCTTTCTACTGCCATTTTTGTATTGAATCAAGAAGAAACAGTTCGTTTAATTGAGAAAAATCCATCTGTGGAGGTAATAATGGTTTCCAAATCACGAAAAATTGGAGTGACTCGAAATATTGAAAAAAATTTTGTGAAATTAGACCAGGAAATGTCTATAATGATGATGGGTTAAATGAAAAAAAATATATGTAGGTTTCAAGGAGGGAAAATAAGAATGAGTGTACTTGCTATCGTCCTTATTATTGTGGCAATTATTGTTGCGGGATTTTTCTTTTTTGCGGTTGCCGGGTTAGGAAAAGTCAGAAGACTCTCAATCGAAAAGATTGACCTTACTAAAGTTGAAGATGGGGTTTATCCTGGTGAATTCAAAGGATACCGGTGGTCAAACAAGGTAGAAGTAACGGTAAAAAACCACCAAATAGTTGGGATCAAAATTATCAAAGATGTGACTTTTGGGATGGGTGAACTGTCTAAAAAACTCTTTGACCAAATAATACAAAAACAATCTTTGCAGGTTGATACGGTATCAAATGCTACAGTAACCTGCAATGCTTACCTTAAAGCAATAGAAAACGCGCTATTAAAAGGGAAATAATAGAGATATAAATATATTTTTCTCAAATTCCTATTTATTAAGGCATAATTTATTTAATATGCTGTCAATTTTAAAAAGATGGAACCTTACCGTTTTCATTGTCATCTGGTGTTGCTATTTCGCCCAGTTATAATTGCTTTGGTTTTCCAAAATATATCGTCGGTGGTTTACTATCCGGAGCAGTGAAGGGGTAACACAATTTTTTTTAAAATATCTATAAAAAAGCCTGGCTATTATTAAAGCCAGGCTTGGAAAAGGATAATCTTTTTTATTCTAAGGCAATTTCTTTTTTGATTTCGATAGATTTTAAAATTGCTTGAATCTTTTCATCAGTTTCATGTTCAGGACCCATTATACCAATTGAGATTTTTTCACCATTTAATAGAGTTGTATAGAGAGATTGATGAGTTCCCGAATAATCAAAGGTCGTTTTGAGGAATTGGAATCCTAACATTTCAATCATAACCGGATCTGACCCTTTGAATTGTTCAACAAAAATTTTCATGGAGTTTTTCCAATCAGCGCCGTTGAGATTGTATCCCTCTTTTTTTAACTCCACCATGTAGGTTGCCATGCGGTTGTAAATTTGAACTGCACCGTTTTCATAAACGATAAATTGCCAAGTATCCGGTACTAAAAACTTGAAATTATCAGTTTCTTGAATTTGGTCTTCGGCATAAACAACTCCTGTGAGGAGCATTCCAATTACAATGCTTAATACTGCAATGTTGATTCCTTTTTGCCTCATGGTGAATCCTCTTTTTTTAAAAGCCTTTTAATAAGATAATATCTAATAAATGTGATTATTTATATACTAAACGATAAATTTAATTGAATTGAGAAAATTATTCTTTTGGGATCTCTCTAAGTGTACTCAATACTATGGAAATGATTTTTTCCACTTCTTCCTTTTGAACCGAGAGATTCCACCGGAAAGCTATCACTAATGAGTCACCGTTGGAAAGGGGAATTAAATAGCACTCCATCATTCCTTCATAGGGAATTTCAACGTCCAAAACTTGACCAGTAATGGTATTTTCCAGAAGTGAACGATCC
>JAAYUT010000321.1 GCA_012517485.1 Candidatus Atribacter fermentans | reverse complement strand
CTCGACGAGAAAACGACCATAATCAGGAAGGGAATAATGGTCTAAAACGGTTTTAATCAGTTGAAGACTTTTTGATTCTATCGAATCCATCATATCGACCTCTTGTAATCTTATTAAGTATTACGACCCAGGTCGATATCAAAAAAAATATTTCAGCTTCTGTCTCGCGCAAAAGCTGAATTTTTAGATATTCCCGGGCCGGTCTCCTGGCTTGAAGGCTTTTTCCTAATCGGTTCACCTTCCCGGCATCATTACCGGTGGTATAATAAACCTTTCGTTCCTTCTCACAGTGGCGGGACCACACCGGATTTTCACCGGTTTCCCGAACACCCGTAACATGCTGCTATTCAGTTGTTTTTATCTTCATCACATGGTAGATTAAATCATTACTTTCAATTTGACAAGGGGTTTATCATAAAATTTATCAAAGGATGTTATAAAGATGACGCGAGGAATTGTCATTGCCGCACCCAACAGTGGTTCGGGAAAGACAACAATAACTCTTGGCTTGATGCGGGCCTTATCGCGTCGATTCCAAGTAGTCCCTTTTAAGGTTGGACCGGATTACATCGACCCGTCCTACCACCAAGCTGCTACTAAAAATGAACCACATAACTTGGATCTTTTTTTACTAGGAGAAGAGAACTTAAAAAAGATATTTTTCCAGTCGATTCGGAAAGGTGAAATGGCCATAGTTGAAGGAGTCATGGGTTTATTCGACGGGTTAGGAATCGAGTCTTGGGCAAGTACCGCTCATGTGGCCAAAATTCTTAAATTACCAGTAATCTTGGTTGTCGATGTACGATCGATGTCAACCAGTGCGGCAGCTCTGGTTCACGGCTTTCAGACCTATGATCCCGAGGTTCAATTAGTGGGAGTGATCTGCAATCAAACTTCAAGTAAAACCCATTTTAGTCAAGTTAAAGAATCCATTGAGAGAGATTGTAAATTACCGGTTGTTGGTCATCTTCCTTTTAAAAAATTTCTCGATCTGCCAGAACGTCATCTAGGCTTGGTTCCTGGTTGGGAAATAACGCACCTTGAAAAATGGCTTGATCATTGTGCTGATTTCTTCCTTAAAAATGTGAATCTGAATCAGATTATTGACCTCATGATACCATTAGAAGAGTACAGCATAACCCCGTCACAATGGACAAGGTTTTCTCCATCGAAAAAAATTCGTATTGGAGTCGCTTATGATAGGGTATTTCATTTTTATTATTCCGATAGTTTAGAATCACTCCGATCTAACGGTGCTGAATTAGTTTACTTTAGTCCACTTAATGACCGATTAATTCCTGAAGGATTGGATGGTCTTATCATAGGAGGAGGTTTCCCCGAGATGTTTGCTATGATGCTTTCTCATAATCAATCAATGCGTCATTCAATTAAAACAGCTATCGAAAATGGTCTTCCGACCTATGCTGAATGCGGAGGAATGATGTATCTTGCGAGAGAAATTGAGGATCATATCAATCGTTTTTATCCGATGGTTGGAATTTTTCCTGTAAAAGCAATCATGAGTAAACGACTCCAACATTTTGGATATGTTGAGGTCAAAGTAATCCGAAATAATATTCTGGCACCATCAGGCACGGTTCTTCATGGTCATGAATTTCACTACTCTGAATTAATTGGTTCTTTACCATCATCAAGTTATCAAGTAAAAAAACCAAATCAAAAATATACCTGGAATTCAGGTTTT
>JAAYUT010000320.1 GCA_012517485.1 Candidatus Atribacter fermentans | reverse complement strand
GTCGAAGCAGTGGGTGGGATCGATCCAGCCTTTGAATATGTTTCCCAGGCTTTAAATCGAGGAAAGACAGTTATCACACCAAATAAAGAGCTTATTGCAAAAAAAGGTCGAGAATTATTTCAGCTAGCTGCACAAAATGAAACTGACTTATATTTCGAAGGTGCAGTTGGAGGAGGGATACCAATAATCCATAGCCTTAAAGAACAACTTCTTGGTGACGATATCTTAGAGGTTGTCGGGATCGTCAATGGAACGACGAACTACATTCTTTCAGAAATGTCTCTCAGAAAAACATCATTTGAAAAGGCTTTGGAAGAAGCAAAAAGAAAGGGATTTGCTGAACCAATACCAACCAATGATATTGAAGGATTTGATTCAACCTATAAAATAGCCATTTTAGCAACCTTATGCTTTCACGGACGAGTGGATGTCGATAAAGTATATCGGGAAGGAATCACCCGAATTTTGACTGATGATATCGAATATGCTCGAGAATTAGGATACACCATAAAATTATTGGCTATTGCCCGACGAATTGGAGAAGATATCGAACTGCGAGTACAGCCAGTCTTTCTTCCGCTTTCTCACCCTCTTTCCTCGGTGTTTGGGGTAGAAAATGCCATTTATGTTCGTTCTCGGACCCGTGATTTGACATTCCGGGGTCCTGGTGCTGGTGGTGATGCGACTGGTAGTGCTATGGTCGGAGATATTATCGATGCCATTCGAAATATTAAGTATGAGGCAAGAGGGCGAGTCGGATGTACTTGTATGAGAGATTTAACTGTTCTTCCAATAGAGAATTTGGTTTCCCAAAATTGTGTTCGGGTACTTGCATTGGATGTCCCGGGGGTGTTGGGAAAAATCGCTAGCGAATTTGGTCGTGCAGGGGTTAGTTTGTCAGCAGTCAAACAGCCAGTCAGTACACCTGGAAAACTCACCAATATTTATTTTTTAACCCACCGAGTTCAGGAGCGGAATATTCAGAATGCCATTCAGAGTATCCAAAATCTCGATGTGGTTAAAGATATATACGCAATCCGTGTAGAAGATGGAGAGTCCTAAAAGAAGCGTTTTCTTTCAAAGTTTATTGGAGATGGTTGGAATGAGGGTGGAAACTCAAAATTCGACATTCCATGGCATGTCGCTCCATGAATCGGGCGTAAAAGAGGCAGAGGGGGAGAAAAATGAAAAAAGAAGAGGTTCGGGATGATGGCATTTTGATATCTTTTGTAAGGGCTTGATGTATCAAACACCTATCCTAATCCGTCATTGCGAGGAGCGTCCTGTGCGACGTGGCAATCTCATTTATCTATTCTTTCCTTTTAAGGAGTCTGGTATTTTTACTGGATATTATAAAAATTTCATACTTTCAAATTCCATATTTCCAAAATTTCTCAATTCTACAAATAATAAAAGATGACTCATGAGATTGCCACGACCTCAAAAAACGAGGTTTCGCAATGACGAGTAAAATTCCCCTCCTCCGGAGGGGCAAGGGAAAAAGTATTTCCCTCTTTTAAAAAAGAAGGTTAGG
>JAAYUT010000319.1 GCA_012517485.1 Candidatus Atribacter fermentans | reverse complement strand
CCAGGCAAATTAGCGGATTGTTCAAGTCGGGATCCAGAAGAATCAGAGTTATTTATAGTCGAGGGAGATTCGGCTGGAGGTTCGGCAAAACAGGGGAGAGACCGGCGTTTTCAAGCGATTCTGCCATTACGTGGGAAGATACTGAACGTTGAGAAAGCAAACCTTCATAAAATTCTTTCCAATGCAGAAATCCGTAATATTGTTGCTGCCTTAGGATGCGGAATCGGATTTGATTTTGTTATCGATAAATTGCGTTATTACAAGGTAATAATTATGACTGATGCAGACGTGGATGGCGCACATATCCGAACTTTATTGTTAACCTTCTTTTATAGATATATGAAACCACTCATAGAAAACGAAAAAATTTATATTGCCCTTCCACCTCTCTATCGAATAAGAGACGGCAAGAAGGACGCCTATGCTTATAGTGATAATGAATTGGAAAAAATCTTAAAAAGCTATAAAAATAAAAAATATACTATACAACGCTACAAAGGTTTAGGAGAAATGAATCCCGAACAGCTCTGGGAGACGGCGATGGACCCCAAAACACGAACCCTCAAGCTCGTTTCTATTGAGGATGCTATTGAGGCCGAAGAAATATTTAGTGTTTTAATGGGAGATGCTGTTGATCCGCGACGGGAGTTTATCCGTGAACATGCTCATGAAGTTGTTAATATCGATATATAATTAGTCAAAGAGGTTTTTAGGAGGAATTCAATGCCTGAAGAAAAAGGAAATATTATTCCTGTTGATGTGAAAGATGAAATGAAAGACGCTTATTTAAATTATGCTATGAGTGTTATTGTTGGACGTGCATTGCCTGATGCTCGAGATGGTTTAAAACCTGTTCAACGGAGAATACTTTTCGCAATGAACGAAATGGGCATTCGGCATAATTTACCCTACAAAAAAAGTGCACGCGTGGTTGGCGATGTTTTGGGTAAATACCATCCTCATGGCGATATGGCAATCTATGATACCTTGGTTCGGATGGCTCAACCTTTTACATATCGTTATTCGTTGATTGATGGGCATGGAAATTTTGGGTCGATTGATGGAGATCCACCAGCGGCCATGAGATATACAGAAGTAAGATTGAGCCAAATCGCTGAAGAAATGTTGTTGGATATCGAAAAAAACACCGTTGATTATATACCAAATTTTGACGAATCAATGCAAGAACCCTTAGTTTTGCCGGCAAACTTTCCTCAACTTTTAACGAATGGTGCAACTGGCATCGCAGTTGGAATGGCTACAAATATTCCTCCTCATAACCTTTCAGAAATAATCGATGCGACCATATATCTTATTGATCACCCTCAATCTACTTGGAAGGAGCTGTTAGAATATATTCCAGGGCCAGATTTTCCCACTTATGGATTAATAGTCGGAACCGATGGCATTCATGATTATTTTCGAGAAGGTCGGGGAAAATTAATCTTGAGGGGCGATGCCCGAATCGAAGATTTAGACCGACAAAGAAAAGCCATCATTATTCGTGAAGTTCCTTATCAAGTTAACAAAGCTTCATTGGTTGAAGAGATTGCCCGACTCATCATGGACAAAAAAATTCCTGATGTGAGTGAGGTACGTGATGAGTCAGATCGAGAAGGAATTAGGGTGGTTCTGGAACTGAAAAAAAACGCCTCGAATCCTAATTTTGTTCTGAACTATCTTTATCGTCACACCGCACTCCAAACTACCTTTGGTGTTATTCTTTTAGCACTTATTAATGGAAGACCGGAAGTAATGGGAGTTCCTGATGTACTTCGCCATTTCATCGATTACCGAAAAGAAGTTGTGATCCGGCGTAGTAAGTTTGAATTAAAAAATGCTGAAGAAAGAATTCATATTTTAGAGGGCTTTCTTCGAGCATTAGATATGATAGATGACGTAATTCATGCAATTCGATCATCTCAAAATGTTAACGAAGCAAAAGATCGCTTAATGCAGCAATTCCAATTTTCTGATCCTCAAGCACAGGCCATTTTAGAAATGCGACTCCAGAGACTGGTTGCCCTGGAAAGAGAAAAGATTCAAGAAGAATATAAGGAATTAGAGAAAAGAATTGCTTTTCTAAAGGATATATTAACCCATGAAAAGAGCCTTTTAAACTTAATGAAAAAAGAGCTTTTAGAAGTCAAGAGAAGATTTGGTGATGCTCGACGAACCCGCATTGTTGAAGAAGCGGAGCCTCTTGATTTAACCGATCTTATAGCCGAAGAAGATATTGTTATTACACTCACTCGGGATGGTTATGTTAAAAGGGTTCAACTTTCTTCTTATCGTCGCCAAGGACGCGGTGGACGCGGGGTAACCGGTATTACTACCAAAGAAGAAGATTTGGTTAGTCAAATTGCAGTAACAACCACTCTTCATAAAATTTTGTTTTTTACCAGTCGAGGCCGGGTATTTCAGCTTCCAGCCTATCAACTTGCTGAAATGCAACGTCAAGCTAAAGGAATCCATCTGGTAAACCTACTTCAACTCGAAGACCGGGAACAAGTAATTAAAATGATACCTCTTAAGGATTTTGGAGAAGGAAAATACCTATTTTTTGTTACGAAACGTGGTATTGTTAAAAAAAGCGACCTGCTTGAGTTCGTCTCTATTACAAGACGAGGAATAAGAGCAATTAATCTCGACGATGGTGATGAGCTCTCGGTTGTGTTTGTTACGAATGGACAGGAAAGGGTTTTAATTGCCACTGCGAAGGGTTATGGAATCTCCTTTTCTGAAGAAGAAGTTCGCTCAATGGGGAGAGCCAGTCGAGGGATAAAGGGCATTACTCTCCGAGAAAAGGATCGGGTTGTTGGTGCTTCAACTCTCAACCCTAATTTAGATCTTTTAATCATCTCCTCGAAGGGTATGGGAAAACGGGTGAAAATGTTGAATTTTCCAATACATCATAGGGGTGGAAAGGGAATTATTTTAATGAAGTTCAACCAACCAGAAAACGAAGTTATTGGTGTTCAACTGGTTTCTGGCCAAGAAGAGATATTAATATCTTCGCAGAATGGCGCCCTCATTCGAATCAATTCCAATGAAGTTTCAGTTCAAGGGCGTGCAACCCGAGGAGTAACTCTGGTGCGGTTGCACGAAGGTGATTTAATTTCTTCTTTTGCGCTGGTTGAATAATGAACGAACCCATCCATGGTGGTCGATTGTTAGAAATGGAATTGAAAGGTGAGCACCCTGTGGATTTTAGTGTAAATTTAAATCCATGGGGTCCGCCCCCAGTTTTAAGGGAACGTTGGGATGATTGGTTTCGATATGTTTCCTATTATCCACCCCTTGATTGGGGATTTTACCAGAAAAGACTATCCTTACTTTATAATTTAAATCAAAACATGATTCTTCCCTTCAATGGTGCTACTCAGGCTATTTATTTTATCGCCCGTCGCCTTCAAACCAAAAAAATCTTAATTATTGAGCCTTGTTTTACTGAATATGCTCGAGCCTTTCGTCTTGAAGGAAAAACTGTCGTTCATAGCAATCTTTTGTTTAAAGAAGGATTTAAAAGTCTAATGAGTTGCTTAAAAAGGGAAAGACCGGATTTGATTGTATTTGGGAACCCCAGCAATCCCTTAGGTCAATGTTTTTCAAATGAAGAAAAGCTCAATTTATTTCATTGGTGTCAAGCAGAGAAGGCTACTTTGCTCGTTGACGAAGTCTTTCAAGAGTTTCTTCAGGAAAAAACATCTTTTTTACCACAATTGTTGAATGATTTTGAGAAAACCTTAATCATTATCCGTTCTCTTACAAAGTATTATTCCTTAGCCGGACTTAGAGGAGGCTTTATAATAACGAATCCCGCTTCTGTAAAAGAGTGGAAACAGGCGCTTGAACCTTGGAGTATAAATACTCTGTTCGCAGTAACCTTAGATTTGCTTGCTGGTTCCGATCTTCGTGAATTTCATTCCATAACATTGCAAGCACTTCAAAAGGAAAAACGATTTATAGAAGAAAGTTTTGAAAAACTTACCGAAAATTTTGAGCTTCAACCCTCGCTGGTGAATTACTATACGGTACAAATCAAAACTAAGACAAGATGTTTCTATTCTTTCCTTCAAAAGCAAGGGCTTATCGTTCGACCTTTAGCTGATTTTTGGGGAATGTCTAACGATTTTTTTCGATTTTCAATAAAATCTCATGAAGAGAACAGAAAATTAATTATGGCGATGAATGATTATGCCCAATCCTTATAATCAAACTGTTTTAATATTAGGAGGAGCTCGAAGCGGGAAAAGCTCTCTTGCTCAAAAAATGGCTCTGGAGAGCGGGTTACCGGTTGTTTATTTGGCAACCGGTGTGGTGACCGATATGGAGATGGAAGTAAGAGTTCAAAAACATCGGGAATCTCGCCCTCGATCGTGGATAACAAAAGAAACACCTTATGGTAATTTCAGTCAAATGAATGAAAACTGGACTGGAAAAGCAGTTTTACTGGATTGTATAACATTTCTTGTTAGTAATTACCTTTTAAGAGACGGCAAAGAAGAAATTGCTTATCAACAGATTCTCAAAGAACTCATCTTTCTTTTTGAAAAACAGAAACAAGAAAATTTTTATTTTTTAATTGTAAGTAACGAGACTGGAATGGGAATTGTCCCTGAATACCCTTTGGCAAGAACCTTTCGTGACCTCCAAGGTCGCATTAACCAATGGTTGGCTGTTAGAGCAACCAATGTTTATATAGTAATAGCTGGAATCCCAGTGAAGATAAAGGGAGAAAAATAGTGGAATCTCATCCACTCAAGACAAAAACCAGGATTTGCCGTTACTGGTTCATTGCTCAGAGTTTTTTAACCTGCCTTCCAGTTCCAAAGTTCAATTATCAAAATCGTGACCTATCTAAAGCAGCAATTTTTTTTCCAGCTATTGGTGGATTGATTGGAGTAATCAATTATGGATTGTATTTCCTCCTTCGGTTTTTCAATACCGGGAATTGGTTAAGCGCTTTTATATTAATCACCTCTTCCATCGTTTTAACCCGTGGGCTGCATCTTGATGGGTGGGCTGATATTTGTGATGCATTATTTTCAACTCATAATGTGCAAAGAAGACGGGACATTCTTAAAGATAGTCGGCTTGGAACTTTTGGTGTTGTTGGAATATTTCTTTTATTAAGTTTTAAGGCTGTCGCATTAAGTGAAAACAAATTGCCGGTTTTTTTAATACTATCTCCAATGGCTGGAAGAACCGCTGCTTTAATCGCTGGAGGCCTCTTCCGCCCCTTTCAGCAAGAGAAAAAGAGCCTTGGAGAAGAATTTATTGGTCAGATTCCATGGCAGGTAGTTGGGATTTGGCTAGGAATTTTAATACTATCTCCCTTGTTTTGGAAGCGGGATTTTTACCCCCTCAAGGCAACACTGATCTTTTTCGTTGGCTGGTTGTTCTGTAAAATGATGGAGAAAAATTTTCAAGGGTTGAACGGGGATGCCGTGGGAGCAGTTATTGAATTGGTTGAAACTCTTTTTTTATTTTTAGGGAGGTAAGAGGGAGAATGAAACACGCATGGTGTCCAGGTAGTATAGGAGAATTAATTCAAGGAATATGGGAAGGTAGGGAAGTGCTCATATCTTTAACTATAGATCGCTTCTCAGAAATGGAAGCCGATTTAGTTGACATAGTAGATCCAAATAGTTGGGAAGATATGCAAAAGCTCTGGAAGTGCAAGCGTGCCATGGAGTTAATTCTCAAAGAATGGGGGTTAGAAGAAATCTCAAATAAAATTGTGTTTCGAAGGCGTCATTCCCTTCCAGAAGGGAAAGGATATGCTTCGAGTACCGCAGATATTGCGGCTCTTTTGGCAGCTTTAGCGCTTTTAGTGGAACGGGATTTGTGTGAAGAAGATATCGCCCGGATTGCTTTAAAAATCGAACCATCGGATGGAATCGTTTTTTCAAAAATGTGTATTTTCGACCATCTGGAAGGAACAATCTTAGTACGTTTTCCAGTTCCAAGGTACTTAGGAGTAATAGGTGTGGAGTTACCCGGTTTTCTTGATACCCTGTCGGTAGATCGTCACATGATGAGAATACAATGGGAAAAGCACCGAAAAGATCTCTCCGAAGCATTTAATTTTGCCCAACGTGGATTAGAAGAAAACGATTTGTCCCTTTTAGGGAGAGCGGCAACTCTAAGTAGTTGGATTGCACAATCTTTTTTGCCCGAACCGATTTTTGAAAAATTAATTGAAATTTGTTCTTCTATCGGCGGGCTGGGTGTAAACCGAGCACATACTGGTAAAGCGTTTGGAATCCTTTTTGATACTCGAGTCTATCCTCCAAAGGAAATGATTCAAAGAGCCAAGGAAGCCTTAAAAGGTGAAAGAATCGAGGTTTTTTATAATAAAGTCGTTTCCGGAGGAATAAGGGTGATGAATCTATGAAAGAAATTATTCTATTAAGGCACGGAGATACCGATGCGACTGAAAACCATTACTTTGCTGGTTGGAGTGATATTCCACTCTCAAAAAAAGGTGAGAAGAGGATAGAGGCAGCAAAAGAAATTTTAAAAAATTATGAATATTTGGAAATTTGGTCAAGTCCCCTGATTCGGACTCGACAGACGGCACAGATTGTAGTTAATTCTACTTATTCGATTCATTACACCGATGACATAAAAGAAAGGTCTTTTGGTGAGTGGGAAGGGAAGAATTGGGAAGCCCTCGAGTATGATTTTCCTGATCAAGTCACAAAATGGAGAGAAAATCCTTTGGAATTTACTCCACCGCAAGGGGAAAGCTATGCAGATGTTTTGCGAAGAGTAAAAAGGTTTTGGCAGATACTTCAGGGCAAAAGCAATGGAACCTTTTTGGTTGTCACCCATGCTGGTGTCATTCGATGTCTGTTAATTCTTTTAACTGGAATGGCCTTTGAAAATAGTTTACATTTATTGCTGGATCCGGGGGTAATAGTAAAATTTCGTGAGGACTCTGGATTTTTGCAAGTGACAGGGATTATTAACCATGAGGACCTATAATGCTGAACGCAATTCGATTAATATGTGGTTTTGCGCTTGACGGATTGTTTGGAGACCCTCAAGGAAAATGGCATCCAATTGTTCTTATTGGTAAAATAATTAGCATTTTAGAAAATTGGTTTTTCCCGAGGAAAAGAAACTTTAAACGTGAATTTATTATGGGTTTTGTATTGGTTATTTTCATGGCCGGAGGCACGGGAATATTATATTATTATCTTAGTCTTTGGTTGAATCGCTTCTTTTTGTTAGGATTTTGGGGCTTAGAGATATATTTAATTTTTAGTTTTACCGCTTATCGTACTTTAATGAAAAGAGTTCATGATGTAAAACTGGCGTTAGAGCGGGATGATTTAGTATCTGCTCGTCAGGATTTAAAGCATTTGGTTGGAAGAGACACCGATCATTTTTCCGAAAAGGAGATCGTCCGAGCCGCAATAGAGTCGCTTGCTGAGAGTTATAATGATGGGATTCTTGCCCCATTATTTTATATTGCTCTTTTTGGTGCTTTGGGGGGTTTAATTTATAAAATTTCCAATACCTTGGATTCAATGTTGGGTTATAAAAATTCTCGTTATTACTTTTTTGGTTTTGCCTCTGCCCGATTTGACGATTTGATGAATTTTATTCCCTCTCGGCTGAGTATTGTAATGATTGGTATTTCAGCTATGATCTTGGGTAAATTTTGGAAAGGAGTATTCCAATATTCCTTCCGTGATGCCAAAAAGCACCCAAGTCTAAACGCCGGTTGGCCCGAGAGTGCTTTGGCAGGAGCTTTAGGTATTCAATTGGGAGGGACTAATTATTATGGGGGCAAACGTGAAGAGTACCCATTTTTAGGAGAACCATTCTTAGAGCTTATTCCGGCTCGTATTGATGAAGCCCTTATAATAATTCGGTATTCAGCTTATATTGGTGTTTTAGTTTGCAGTTTGTTTTCAATAATAATTCCGTTATTTTAAACATCCTTCCTTTTTTGGAAAAAGAGGGATTCGCCCTTATGAATAATGATTTATTAAGATTTCGTTATAAAATTAATCTATTTTAATCCAAGATAAAATGAGAGTTTAAATGAATATGGAAAACGAAAAGAGAAGAGGTAGCTTGATGTACGAGCATGAACGATATGATCCTGGTAAGCTACGAAAGCAGATAATAATATCGATTTTAATCAGCTTGGGAACGACAATTTTTATTTTCTCAATTATTTCTTTTCGAGGAATTTCAATAGACCTATCAGTCTTTCGGATAGAATGGTTAATATATGGGATTATATTTCTATTCTTTGCCTGGATTGTTGATGCCGTGAGAGTATATCTCAGTTCGAGGGCATGGAATAAAAAAATTCCTTTTAAACAGGCTTTAAAAACGATTCTTTCCGGATATTTTATGTCAACTATTACTCCATCGGCTACCGGAGGCACGCCTGCCCAAATGTATGTTCTCAGTCGTTCTGGACTTACTTGGGGGGAAGCAGGGAGCCTTGTCGTCGTCTGCGGTATCCTCTATCAAGTCAGCCTCCTGCTTTTAATTATTGTCTTTATTTTTCTCTTCGATATTCGAGTT
>JAAYUT010000318.1 GCA_012517485.1 Candidatus Atribacter fermentans | reverse complement strand
TGAAGAAACATTGATAATTTTCCCTTTGCCCTGATTTATCATGATTGGTACCACTGCTTGGCAGCAGTAGACGACTCCCATGACATTAACTTCAAATATCTTTTGCCAGGTTTCTGGAGTTTCTTCCCAGAATTTACCTCCAGCATGTATCCCAGCATTACAGATCAAAACATCAATCTTTCCAAAGCGCTTCATCACTTCATCTACCATTGCTTTCACTTGGGCTTGCGATGAAACATCGGTACGGATAAAGATGGCCTCACCCCCGATTTCACGCTCAAGCGCTTTGCCGGTTTCCTCATTGATTTCAACTAGGACGACTTTGGCACCTTCTTTGGCACAACCCTTACTGAAGGCTTCTCCAAGCCCTTGCCCGGCACCAGTAACAATAACCACTTTGTCTTTTAATCTCATACTTTTCCTCCTTCAATAACCCTCTTTAAGATTTTTATCATTAATTCAGATTATATAAAAATTAAAACACTTTATAATTTCGGAACACTAAACATTAAAAAAAGAAATGGCTTCGCTTAGGAACTAAATCAGATGCAGATATTTAATACACACAAAATGACTGAAGCTTTCTCCAGATTTTGATATCCTTCAATAAGTAGTTATTATCCAAATAACAAAAATAATTTAACAGATTAAAACAAATACCTATTTTTAATAAATACAATTCAGTTATCCTTTTAACCCAAATCATTTTTTCTTAGAATATTTAAATATCCTCTATTTATTTCATTTAACAATAGACAAAGTTTTTCTATTCGTTGTGAGAATACTCATTCCTATTGCAATAAGTGCAAAAACCACCAGTTGAATATCGTGTCCAATAGCATGCATCGACATCCCAGCCTGGGTCCAGGTAATTAAAATTACTCCTAAAATTGTTCTCTGAGGTCCACCAGTTCCACCAGCTAAAGAAGTGCCGCCCGCTATGACACTGGCAAAAAGTGGTATGCTCATATCAGCACCAATTTCAATGGAACCCCCACCAAATTGAGCCATATAGAGAACTCCTGCTAATCCAGCTAAAAATCCGCTTAACATAAAAACATAAATTCTTTTCTTAACTATATTAATTCCACAAAGCGAAGCGGCAGTGGGATTTCCACCAATAGCAAACATCTGTCTTCCAAAAGGTGTAGCAAGAGCAATAAATATGCATACGCCCCATATAACTAAAGCCCAATAGAAAATTGAAGGTAATCCAGCAATAAAGGTAACTGAAATCGATCTAAAAGCTCTATTACTAATAACATGAAGGAAGCCACGAGAAAGATAGAGGGAAATTCCATCAACCACTACAGATAAACCAAGGGTCGCTAAGAAAGAAGGTACTTTAAATCTCGCAAATAGCAATCCATTTACAAAACCTAAACCGGTACTTACCAGCAAGGCCAATGGAATCACAAAGAGACCAAAATCATCTATATACAATGCACATATAAGTGCAGCAAGCTTTAAAACACTTACAACTGAAAAATCAAAAGATCCAATCATAATAACCAAGGTTAATCCACAGGCAGCAATTAAAAAATATGACATTGCATAAACCAAGGTAATCCTTCCTTGAGGGCTAAGAAAAAATGGATTAATTATTTGGAAAGTTCCTATAATTGCAATTGCCGCAATTATCGAAGTAACCATGCTGACATTTCCTTGAAACCATTTGGAAAGCGACGAAGTTGCCATTTCTATACCTCTTTTCACCTTACGTAATTGAAATCCCTCTTAAACCTCTTGAGGCTACAACTATGGATATAACCAGTAGTAAGCCCACAATTAATTGCAATATTTCAGGGGCTAAAAGAGAAAGGTTTAATCCGCGATAAAGAACCACAAAAGCTAAAGTTCCATAAACTGTTCTATCTGGTCCGCCACTTCCACCAGTAAGGAGAGTCCCTCCAAAAACAATTGCTACAAGTGGAAGGGTCATGGTATTTAGGTTAAGCGCCAACGGAACTGAACCTCCCAAATGCTGGAATTGAATAATAGATCCAATACCGGTCAATAAACCACTCATCGAAAAGGTTAAAATTTTATATCTATCTACATTAATTCCAGCCAAACGAGCACCTTCCTCATTTGAGCCAATGGCATAAAGATATATCCCAATTTTTGTAGATTTCATAATATAAATAGCTATAATAATAAGAGGAATAGTCCAAAGTAAGGCAGTTGGAATGTAGGGTACCAATTGAGCAGTTAGAAATTCATACCCACGAACAATACGAGGATACCCACCCGATAAAATTGAGGTTAATCCGCAGTAAGCTGCAAACAAGCTTAAAGTCAAAAT
>JAAYUT010000317.1 GCA_012517485.1 Candidatus Atribacter fermentans | reverse complement strand
CATTCTAAGGAGTCCGATGTTTTTTACCGGACGACGTGAGAATCTCATCCACCCACGCTGTCATTCTGAGGAGCGTCTTATGCGACGTGAGAATCTCATCCTTTTGAAGTTTTTATAAAAAAAGAATCAAAAAAATGAGATCCTCACGGCATCTTAATACGAAGCCTCGGAGGATGACAGCTTCGTTGTCAGATGAGACCCTCAAGCGGAAAAGCACCGCTCAGGAATGACTGATGAAAAGCTCACCCCCCCTAACTCCCCTCAATGGGGGAATTTATAAGATGGTATTTTCAGGATAAAAGACGTGTTAATATAAATAAAAAATTACTTATCAGTTTTTAGGACCAAATGAATTTTTATAGAAAGTCATTAAAAGGAAATTAAAATGACATCTCAAAATGAGAATAAAAACAAAAATTCGATTTTTTCAAACATATCTGGTCGGAGAAAAACCAACTATTATATCGGTATTGATGTTGGAGGCACGAATACAAAAATTGCACTAATAGACAGCAAGGGGAACCTTTATCATTTAACAAGATTGTACAATCGTGATATTGAATTAACGAAAGAAAAATTTTTAAGTTTATTAGTCGAGAAAACAAATGAAATTATAAACAAAGCGAATCAAGTCATTTCAGGAATAGGTATATCACTGCCTGGATTACAAAAAAGTGATGGGTCAGGAACTTTATTTTCTATTAATTTACCCTTTTTAAATGGAATCAACTTTAAGAAATTCTTTTTAAATGAGTACAATCTCCAAGTTTCCGTCATCAATGACTTAGTTGCTCATAGTTTAGGTGAATACCAATTTGGGACTGGTCAAAAAGCAAAAAGGTTATTGTATGTTTCCTTAGGAACTGGCATTGGACATACGTTTGTCAATAACGGGAGACCGCTGATTATTATAAATGGGATATCTGGAGATTCAGGTCGAATGATTTTAGATATAAATTCTCCTATTTGTGATGCGAGCGGTGTGTACGGGTCTGCAGAAGCTCTTTGTGGTGTAAAAGCAATTGAAGATCTAATCGAGAAAAGGGGCTTAAAAAAGAAATTTTGTTATTCGTCTGATATTATTGAAGCAGCTAAAAAACAGAATGATGCAGATGCTATGGAAATATTATCGATTATTAGCCATCGTGTAGCACAATTACTTGTGAATCTTGCTTCGATATTTTTTCCTGAGATAATAGCTTTAACAGGTGGTCAAGTTGAAGCAGGAGAATTTTTTATTTATGAATGTAGAAATGAGTTTTATAAATTGAGTTCGAATTATTTTAATCAATATATCCAACTCATTGGTGAGAATGGAAATATTCAAATTGTAAAAGCAGAAACGGGCGGATTGGCGGGATTGTTAGGAAGCATTGTTCCTTTTTTGCGGAAGTGCTTTTAATTCAGTTTATCACTAATTTAATTTTTTGAATTCAAAAAAAAGAAATATGATTATTTTTAAAATTGTTGGTTAAAATTAACGATTGGAATAATAAAAAAGAATAAGAAAGGGGAAGAAAATGAGAAAATACTCAAAGGAATATATTGATATTGTCAAGGGGTTATTAGATCGAATTGGAAATGAAGAAGAAGAAAATTTGAAAAAAGCAGCAATCATTCTTGCTGATGCGATAGAAAATGGTGGAAGGATTTTTGCCTGGGGGAGTACGCATTCTTCAACAACAATGCAAGATATTTATTTACGCGCCGGAGGTTTAATGCTCATTAATGCGATTTTTATTCCAGGTTTGGAAGCTCTTCAGACCAATCCTTTTGGGATAACGAGTAAAATTGAACGCTTAAGTGGTTATGCTGAAATAGTTTTGGATTATACTCCTATTCGTCCTGGAGATGTATTAATTGTTGTTTCAGTATCAGGCCGAAATGCCGTTCCGATTGAAATGGCAAAAGTAGCGAAAGAAAGAAAAATTAAGGTCATAGCTGTAACTGGTTATGAATATTCATCATCTGTTGAGCCACGCCATTCGAGCGGTAAAAACATGTATTACTATGCTGATGTTGTATTAGACAATAAAACAAAACCAGGAGATGCTGTGTTAGAAGCAAAAGAAATGCCAACTAAGTTTTGTCCTGTATCTGGAATAACAAGTGTAGCAGTTTTACAGTGTTTAATTGCAGAAACTGTTGGAGAGCTTCTCGAAAGAGGGATTATTCCACCAGTTTTTATGGCTCAAAATTTGGATGGTGGTGAAGAATTTAATAATAAAATGTTTGAAAGGTATAGAGATCGAATATTTTATCTTAAACCTGAATAAAGTTTAAGTGTTATGAAAATGTAATTTAAAAATTGAAGGGAGTTCATTTATGAGTCGAATTGGTATTTTTGGAAACATTGTTACACCACAATCGGTGATCAATAATTCGACACTTCTTATTGAAGAGAAACGAATTGTAGGAATCAATAGGTCAAATGAGCCAGAACTAAAAGTTGATACCAAATATGATTTTTCAGGTAAATATATATATCCTGGTTTGATTGATCTTCATCTCCATGGTGCCTTAGGCCAAGACGTGACCGATGGTGATTTCAATGGCTTAAAAGAGATAACCAAATATTTTGCGAAATGCGGAGTGACGGGATTTTTAGCAACAACAGTTTCTGAAAGTTATTCTCGGCTTAAAAAAGCTATAGTAACAGTTTCTAAATTTAAAAATGATCATACCTCTCACTCTCAGATTTTAGGGATCCATTTAGAGGGACCTTATTTATCTGAAGGGCGAAGAGGCGCACATACTACCAAAAACATAAGAATGCCAAATCTTATTGAGATGGAAGAATTTTTAAATATCAATCCTGGATTGATTAAAAGAGTTACTTTGGCTCCAGAGCTTCCAGGAAGTTTAGAACTCATAGAATTTTTAAGCAAACAAGGTGTTTGCGTGTCTTTAGGCCACAGCCAAGCTGATCAGGAAACCTGTTATTTAGCTTACCGTAAAGGTGCACGTTTAGTAACACACTTATTTAATGGTATGGATCCACTCAATCACCGTAAACCGAATTTACTTTCTTTTGCCCTTGGGTTTGAGGATATAACTGTTGAACTCATCGCTGATATGATTCATGTTCATCCAGATATTATTAAAATCGCCCTTAAATGTAAAGATGAAGATCACTTTATTGCAGTAAGTGATGCTGTTCGGCCAACTGGCTTTCAGGATGGTGAATATGAATTCGGTGGAGAATTGATGACGGTTGAGAATGGAATTGCACGAATGAAATCAACAATGAGTTTAGCTGGGAGCACTACTTCCCTTAACCGATGCCTTGCTAATTTGCGATCCCATTTTCAAATATCTCATCAACGGTTAGCTCAAATTGGAAGTCTTATTCCGGCTCAACTTATTGGAATGGAGCACCAAATTGGAAGTCTTGAAATCAACAAAAATGCCGATATTGCAGTTTTTGATGACGAATTGAACTGCTATGCCGCCTTTATTCATGGTGAAAAGTTTGATATGAAATAATTTACTGGCTTCGATTCTTATTAATGGATATACCCTCTTTTTTGACATTCGTCAAGAAATTGATGATATTTTTCTTGATATTGAACGGATATTGGCTTTTGGGGTTCATAAATCTCATTGATTTTCACCATTTTTTCACAAGCAAGAGATAAGTTACCAAATAAATGAGAGGCAGCGATAATGCAAGCTCCCATAGCGGATTCAGTTGTTTTTGGGAGGTAAACTGGTTTTGATAGGATATTAGATCGTATTTGGCACCAAATAGGGCTGTTCGCACCACTTCCTGAGGAAAAGACTCTTTGAATTGGTGAAGACCCTAATTTCTCTAATACCTGATAACTAAATTTTTCAACATACCCTACCCCTTCAAGACAAGCAGCATAAAACTCAAGCCGACTTGATTCTTTCCGGTTTTGAAAAAATTCAGCTTCAGGTGATGCAAAAGGAAGACGCTCCCCTTTTCTTGTCAAAGGGTACAAAATTAATGAGGTAGGAAGAGACATTATTGATACCTGATTGTCCCACTCTTTTAAATTCTCATTTGGAAAGAATTTTTGTAAGCATTCTCCACCAGTATTACTGGCACCACCGGGTAACCAGTAACCAGCTGGATGGAGGTGACAATAAATTCTTCCTTTGGTGTCTTTGATCAAATTTTCAGAAATACCACGAATGACTAAAGTTGTACCAATTGTACTCGAAATATCGCCTGGTAATCTTGCTCCCGAAGCAAAAAAAGAGGCTGTTCCATCAGTAGCACCCGCTAAAACTTTTAAAGAAGATGAAAGATGAAATTTTTTGGCAATAGATTTCGTAATAACTCCAGATTCTTCACCGGTTTTTATGACCAAAGGAAGTTTTTGGATATCGATCCCTAATCGGTCTTGAATAAAGCATGGCCATTTCATTTCCAAAAGGTCAAAACCCATTTTAAGTGAGTTGGAAATATCGGATTGAATGATACCGGTTAATTTCATCTGCAAAAAATCACAAGCGTGTAAAAACACTTTTGTTTTATCATATATTTCTGGGAGATGATTTTTAAGCCAAAAAACCTTGCATAGAGCAAAAGAAGGATCAAATTGATAACCGATTTTTTGAGTAAAATCCGAAGCAATATGGTTGATATGAAAGGATTCCTCTTTTGCCCGACTGTCGTTATACATAATAGCCGGACAAAGAGGTCGATTATTTTCATCAATGGGTATGACAGTTCCAGAGGTTGAATCTATAGATAAGCAGTGAATATTTAATGGAGAATATCCATTTTTTTCTAAGTCGGATATTGTTTTTTGAATACAAATTTGGGTTTTTGTCCACCATTCATTGGGGTCTTGTTCAAACCAATCGCCAATTTTATTTGAGGAAAGAATTTTTTCTTGACCATCAGCAATAATATTTCCCTCGAGGTCAGAAATTAAACATCGAATACCCTGAGTGCCACAATCGATACCCATAACTAAAGCTGTAT
>JAAYUT010000316.1 GCA_012517485.1 Candidatus Atribacter fermentans | reverse complement strand
GATGAATTATCTTCTTCCTCAAAAAGGCATTCTCCCAATGCACTGCTCGGCAAATATCGGGAGAGATGGAGATGTAGCCATATTTTTTGGCTTATCAGGAACCGGCAAAACTTCACTTTCAGCTGATATCGAAAGACGTCTGATTGGTGACGATGAACATGGTTGGTCTGATCAGGGGATCTTTAACTTTGAGGGAGGTTGTTACGCAAAGTGTATCAATCTGTCGAAAGAAAAAGAACCACAAATCTGGGATGCAATCCGTTATGGAGCAATAATGGAAAATGTTTATCTTGCTCCCGATTCCCGTCAACCAGACTATACTGACGATCGATATACCGAGAATACACGGGTAAGCTATCCTATTGAGTTTATTCCAAATGCCTTGATCCCTGGAATAGCAAAACATCCGCAAGTGGTTATATTTTTAACTGCAGATGCTTTTGGAGTGATGCCTCCAGTAGCAAAACTCACAACCGAAAAAGCGGTTTACAACTTTATATTAGGGTATACCAGTAAATTAGCCGGGACTGAAAGAGGAATAGTTGAGCCCCAAACAACTTTTTCAGTATGTTTTGGAGCGCCTTTTATGCCTCTCAACCCAAAAACCTACGCACATATGTTGGGAAAGAAGATAACCCAGCATGGTTCAAGAGTCTATTTAATTAATACCGGGTGGATTGGAGGCCCTTACGGAATTGGGAAAAGAATTGATATTGATTATACTCGGAAGATGGTCAGAGCGGCGATTGATGGAACGATTGATCAAAATGGCTATCACGAAGACTCTATTTTCCAACTTTTAATACCGAACGCATTACCTGGTATTCCCAATGAAATCTTGAATCCGGGAAATCTCTGGAACAATCACTCTGATTATGCTAATGAGGCTCAGAAATTGAAAAATCGTTTTGATGAGGTGATGAAAAAGTATCTCCCTCTTTAAAAAATTGAATTTGATGGAAAAAGTAAAAAGCGGTCGTCTGGAACGACCGCTTTTTACTTTAATACTTGTAAATTTCTTCGTCGCTGAGGAGCTGGAAGTTATTTCTTTCTAAAACACTCTGAGCCCGCGGTTGACTTTCAACCTGAATAATGAGAATAGCATTCTTTCCACTCGTTACAACAAATCCGTAAGCATCTTCAATATTAATACTATTTTCTGCCAAGACTTGGGCAACCCGATGGAGACCACCTGGTAGGTCTTCCATAATGACTGCAATGACTTCTTGTAGATAGGATGGGATTCCTTGACTACGAAGAATATCAAAAGCTTTGTGAGGTTGGTCGACTAAAACTTTTATAACTCCAAACCCATTGGCGCTCGATATGGTTATTGCCCGAATATTAATCGAAGCTTCTGCGAATAAGCGTGTTATTTTTTCGATTCTCCCTGGTTTATTTTCAGCAAAAATTGAAACCTGATGGGCCATATTCTATCTCCACTCCTTTCAGAAATTTATAATTGACGTTTATCAACCACCCGGACAGCCTTTCCCTCAGTGGTAGGAAGTGTCCCTGGTTCAACTAAGATGATCTCTGGAGTGACTAATGTTTCAGAACGTATTTCTGCTTGAATGCGTTCTCGTAACCGTTCCAGTTTTGGAAGGTCACCAATAAAGAGCTCGGGTTTAATTTCGATTTCGATTTTCATGGTATCCCGAAGATCTTTTCTCTCTAAAGTGACAAGATAATTTGAACCAACCTCTGGGTTATTCATTAAAACTTTATCGATTTGTATCGGAAAAATATTAACTCCATGATAGATAAACATATCATCGGTTCGTCCTTGGATGCGGGAGATTCGATAATGAGTTCTCCCACAGGGGCAAGGTTCATCTATCCAATAAGCCAAATCTTTCGTTCGGTAACGGAGAATTGGTGTTGCTTCCCGACAAAGGGTAGTGAGAATGATCTCTCCCAGTTCACCAGCGGGGCATGGCTCAAGAGTTTTTGGGTTTACGATTTCTAAAATATAGGCGTCTTCCCAAAGATGCAATCCACTCTGATAGGCACACTCAAAAGCAACCCCGGGACCGTTCATTTCAGATAAACCATAGGAATTAAATGCTTTTGCATGATAGAGTTCCTCAATTCGCTGACGGGTTTCTTCGCTATGAGGTTCAGCCCCAATCAACAAGATTTTTAAGTTTAAATCTCGAGAGGCATCCAATCCCTCACTTTTGATGAGATTGGAAAGGAGGAGCGCATAACTTGGAATGATATGGATCACCGTCGTTTGAAAGTTTTTAAGAAACCAGATCTGACGCTTACTATTCCCTGCTGCTATCGGTATGACCATAGTACCTATTTTTTCAGCCCCATAATGCATTCCAAGGCCTCCGGTAAAAAGACCATAACTCATCATGTTTTGAAAAATATCATTTTTTCGAACTCCCACTCCATAGAGCGAACGAGCCACTAAATTAGACCAGGAATCAATATCGGAAGCAGTATGGTAAATAACAGTTGGAACACCGGTTGTTCCTGAAGAAGAGTGGAGGCGAATCACTTCTTCCAGGGGTGTGGCTAAGAAACCATACGGAAATCCACTTCGTAGGTCTTCTTTGGTTGTAGGGGGAATATTTTGCAAATCCTTTAGAGATACAATTTTTTCTGGTTGGATTTTGAGTTGTTCAAACAACTTCTTATAGTAAGGAGTTTTTGCTGCCCGCAACATGGTTTCATGAAGCCGTTTAGACTGTAATTGGGTCAATTGTTCCCGATCCAATGTTTCAATATCTTTTTCCCAATACAATTGATATCACCTTCTTTTTTTTCTTTCTTCAAATGCCTTTTTTGATCAATTAAAAACAATGATTACTTCACAAAAAAGAAAAATTAAAAAAGCTCATAGTATTTATATCACACTCAGGTTCAAATTTACCATGGAATAATCAAATTTTAAGAAAAAGCTTTGTTATAATAGTAACGACCATCATAAATTTAATCAAAAAGCAGTCGGAAGCGAAGGTGTAAATATGGATATTCAATTAAATGGCTTAGTAAGTTTTTTAGCTGGTCTTTTGTCCTTTTTATCCCCTTGTGTTTTAGGCATAGCTCCAGCCTATGTGAGTTATATCAGTGGAGTTGAATCGCTGGAAAAAGAACGAAAGAAAGTTTTTATCCATACCATTCTTTTTGTGGTTGGGTTTTCTTTGGTATTCATATTTATGGGTATCGGTGCTTCCTTTTTAGGTACTTTTCTGATGAAATATAAAATATGGTTTAACCGAGTAGCCGGTATTATTATCATTATTTTTGGTTTACAAATACTGGGAATTTTAAAAATAAAAATGTTTTATTCCGAAAAGAGAATTCAACCAAAAAAAACCTGGGCTAAATTGAGAAGTTTAATCTTGGGCGTTACTTTTGGATTAGGATGGACGCCTTGCGTTGGTCCAATCTTAGGCTCGATTCTCCTCTTTGTATCAACTTTGGGAAATGTTCTGCAGGGAGGTATATATTTATCTTTTTATGCCCTAGGATTAGCAATTCCCTTTATTTTATTGGGTATTGGTTGGGGATATATGATGAGTGTTCTTCGGGCACTTCAAAAAAGAGGTCATATCATTGAAATAATCAGCGGAATCTTGCTCGTTTTCTTGGGGATCATATTGATGTTTGATCAAATGAGTGCGTTCATCGCTTTTTTGAAATTAGAAAACTTAGTGCCTCATAGTAACTTATTTATGAATCAATAATTGAAAGAATAGGGGAATTGCATCGCAATGAAGGCTCAAAAAGTAAAAGGGTTTGGAGATGTCTCAAAAAAACTGAATTTATCAAACCGAGCTTATCGGGGCATTCAAGCTATTAAGGTTAGCAATATTGTTGGAAGTGTAGGTCGAGTACAAGATTTATTAAGCGGATTTAAGTTAAAAAATCCTGATGTTCGATATTACCGATTAAGAAGAATTATGGAAAAAGGTGAGGTTGTTCCTCCCATCATTGTGTATAAAGTTGGTAATGAATATTATGTTTTGGATGGAAATCATCGAGTGGCAATTGCCAAGGAACTTGGTATAGAATTCATCGATGCTGAGGTCATCGAGTTCTTCCCCAGCGAAAGAAAAGAAAGTCGAACCCTCCGTAAAAAGAGGATTGAGTTTGAAAACCAAACTGGACTAAAAGGAATTGACCTCACCGAACCCCGTCATTATGATACCTTTATCAACTATATCCATGATTATGCTCAACAAATGGAGTTATTTCTTAAAAGAAAAGTCAATATAAAAGAAGCTGCTTTAAATTGGTTCCTTTCAGTGTACACTCCAGCAGTTCAAAGTATTGTAGAAAAAGGTTTAGAAGATGCTTACCAAGGGAAAACCTTGGGTGATATTTTTTGTTTTATTCTTGATTATAAATGGTATAGGAGTCAAAAAGAAGGTTATGATATTGGTTTTGACAATGCTATGCAGGGATTTATTCAAGAAATTCTTGGAAAAGATGAACATGAAGAGAAGAAGACCTTGATAGAAAAGTTCGAGGGATTGTTGGAGGAGGTTTTGCCGTGGATCAAAAAGGAGTAAGTTGGCATGCACTTTCATCTCAGGATGTCATTCAGCACCTTGAAACAGACGTTGAAAGAGGCATAAAAACCGAAGAAGCCAAAAAAAGGCTCATTGATAAAGGACGGAATGTTCTTCCTACCGGAAAAAGAAAAACCATTTTAGGGATGTTTATCGACCAATTTAAAGACTTTTTAATCCTTATTTTAGTTGCTGCAGCAGTCATCTCGGGTTTATTGGGAGAAACCACCGATGCTATAGTTATTCTTGCTATTTTAATTATTAATGCTGTTTTAGGTGTGAGTCAAGAGAGAAAAGCCGATAAAGCCCTAGATGCTTTAAAGAAAATGTCAGTTCCCGAGTGTGAAGTTATTCGCGATGGATCGTTACAAAAAATTTCTTCAGAGGAATTAGTTCCTGGTGACATTATTCTCCTTCATGAAGGTGACTATGTACCGGCAGATTTACGGCTTATAGAAGTTTATAATCTCCGCATCGATGAGGCCAGTCTTACCGGCGAATCAATGCCAGTTGAAAAAGTAACTGAACCGGTGGCTGAGGATCTCCCCATAACCGAACGAGTAAATATGGCTTATTCAGGAACTATTGTCACTTATGGTCGTGCCAAAGGGGTCATTACCGAAACTGGGTTAAATCGGGAAATTGGGAAAATAGCTCAATTATTAGAAAAAGAAGAACAGATGGTTACTCCGCTCCAGAAGCGATTAGCTGGTTTAGGGAAACTCTTAGGATATTTAACTTTGATTGTTTGTGGTGTGGTTTTTGTAGTTGGAATTATCCGGGGAGAAGAAATATTTGACATGTTTATGACATCAGTGAGTTTAGCAGTCGCCGCAATACCAGAAGGTCTGCCAGCTATTGTAACCATTGTTCTTGCCTTGGGAGTCACTCGCATGAGCCAGCACAATGCCATAATTCGCAGGCTTCCCGCCGTTGAGACTCTGGGAAGCGCCACGGTGATTTGTACCGATAAAACTGGAACCTTGACCCAAAACCAGATGACTGTTCAGGAAGTTTTTCAAATGAAAATTGAAGAAAAAGAAGTCCAGGAACAACCCTTTTTACCGAGTGAAACCCTTATCCAAATTGGTGTCCTTTGTAATGATAGTTCAATTATTAAAAATAATGGTAAGGTGCAGCGTTTTGGTGATCCAACTGAATTGGCTTTAATTGAATTAGCTGAAAAGAATGGTTATTCAGTTGAAAAGATTCGAGAGGATTTTCCTCGCTTAGATGAAGTTCCCTTTGATTCAAAACGAAAAATGATGTCTACTCTTCATGAAATCAATGGGACAAGAAGGATTTTAGTAAAAGGTGCCCCGGATGTTTTAATTAACCGATGCAGTTCCTATCAAAAAGGCGATCAAAAAATTCCCCTTGGCGAAAAAGAACGACAACTCATCCTGAAAACAATTGAAGAAATGGCACGGAAAGCTTTGAGAGTGTTAGCTTTTGCCGAAAAAGAGATACCAGATAAAAAGAAAATTAGTCAGGATGATGAATTTGATCTCAATTTTTGTGGTTTGGTTGGGATGATTGACCCACCTCGTCCGGAAGCAAAACAAGCCTTGAAGGAAGCCAGTAGTGCTGGAATAGAAACGATTATGATCACTGGAGACAATCTTCTTACTGCGAAAACTATTGCTCAGGATTTAGGATTAGTTCAGTCAGGAGATGAAGCCATCACTGGCCAAGAGATGGAAAAGCTTTCTCAAGACACTTTGATTGAAAAAATTAAACATCTCCGCGTGTTTGCTCGGGTGTGGCCAGAACAGAAGTTAAATATTGTTGAAGCTCTTCAAAAGAATCATGAAGTGGTGGCTATGACTGGCGATGGAGTAAATGATGCACCAGCTTTGAAAAAAGCCGATATTGGTGTAGCAATGGGGATCACCGGAACCGACGTTGCTAAAGAAGTCGCTGATGTTGTTTTAATGGATGATAACTTTGCCACTATCGTTAAAGCCATTGAAGAAGGGCGAGTGATTTTTGATAATATTCGAAAATTTGTTACGTATCTCTTAGCCTGTAATATTGGTGAAATAATCGCCATCTTCATTCCAATATTAATCGGCTTACACCGTCCTTTAGTCCCGGTTCAAATTTTATTGATTAATTTGGTGACCGATGGATTACCAGCAATGGCTTTAGGAGTTGATAGCCCAGAACCGGATATTATGATGAGAAAACCTCGAAATCCTAAAGAAGGGATTCTCAATCCGCAATCCATGAAAATAATCATCTTTAATTCGATTTTTATTGCTTTATCGGTCATCATCGCCTTTATTACTGGAACAGCAATGGGTGGGATAGAAACCGGCCGAACTATGGCTTTTGTTACCTTGGCTTTTTCAGAACTACTGCGAGCGTATAGTTTTCGTTCAGAAAAGAGAAATTTTTGGCAAATCAATCTCCGCTCCAATCTCTATCTCATCGAAGCTGCTTTATTGTCAGCAGTCATCGTTTTAATCACCGTTGTGATTCCTTCAGCCGCTCGTGTTTTTTCAAATGTGCCCCTCAATGGATCGGAATGGATATATACAATCGTCTTTTCTTTCATTTCATTTTTTGCTTACGAAATTTGGAAACTTTGGAATAAAAATCGTTTTCAGTAATAAGAAGATTCGAATCGACCATTATGCCACTTTCGTGGCACCAGTTGAGGATGAAAATAATGCCCCTCACCCTGACCCTCTCCCACAAGGGGAGAGGGAAAAAAGGAATAAAGCCTCTCCCACAAAGGGGAGAGGGAAAATTGGTCCTCCTTTGGAAAAAGGGGTTAGGGGGATTTGAATTTTTTTTGCTCCGTCATTGCGAGGAGCGTCCTATGCGACGTGGCAATCTCATTTCATCAAAAAATTTTTGAAGAACGAAAATCCAATGATGAGATTCTCATGTTGAAAGGAACTTCTCAGGGTGACAGTATAGAGGGATTAATGTTAAATTGTATTTTGGGGATTGACATGAACAGTAATTTATGGGACTCAACATAAATGAATACCTAAAAAATTTCTAACCAATAACCAAAAAAAGAAAAGGAGGTATAGAAAGTTGGAAATTGAATTAGTCACGATAGAGAATCCTAACCTGTATAATTTTATATTAGGACAAACTCATTTTATTAAAAGCGTTGAAGATATCTATGAAGCTGTTATTGGTTCCTCTCCGACAATTAAATTTGGCTTGGCATTTTGTGAAGCTTCGGGTCCATGTTTAGTACGTTGTGAGGGAAATGATTCTGATCTTATTGATTTAGCAACTAAAAATGCTCTGAAATTGGGGTGTGGCCATTGTTTTATTTTATTTTTAAAAGATGGGTATCCAATTAATATTTTAAATGCACTGAAAATGGTTCCTGAAGTGTGCCGGATTTTTTGTGCTACAGCGAACCCCTGTGAAGTTATCGTTGCCAGATCACAACAAGGTCATGGAATTATGGGTGTTATTGATGGATTTCCACCTAAAGGAATAGAAAATGAAAAAGATAAATTTGAGCGGCAGGAACTTCTTAAGAAGTTTGGTTATAAACGATAATAAATAACGAGCTGAAAGGAGAGGAACCGTGGATGCCATTGAAGTTTTAAAAACCAGGCGGTCGGTCCGCCGTTACCTCAAAAAACCGGTTGAGAAAGAAAAAATTGAAACCATCATCGACTGTGCCCGCTTAGCCCCCACCGCGATCAACATTCAACCTTGGGAATTTATTGTTTTAACTGATTCTCAAATAAAAAAGAATGTTGCAGAAGCAACTGATTATGGAAAATTTATTCAAGATGCACCAGTTGCCCTTATTGTTATCTGTAAAAACGTGAAGTACTTTCTTGAAGACGGATGTGCAGCCACAACCAATATTGTCAATGCTGCTCATGCACTGGGTTTAGGATCGTGCTGGATTGCGGGAAATAAAAAACCATATGCAGATAAAATTCTTGATCTCATTCATGCACCGAAAGATTACCGATTAGTGAGTCTTATTTCTCTGGGTTATCCTCTGGAAACTCCTCGGGAAAACAAGCTAAAAAGACCACTCAGTGAAGTTATTCACTGGGAATCATTTTAAACAAAGGAGTTTAAAGAAATGAAAATTGGTATTCTTTCTGATTCGCACGATGCTTTGGAGAAAATACAAAAAGCGGTTCACATATTCCAGGAAAAAAAAGTTGATGGGATCATCCATGGTGGTGATTTTGTTGCACCTTTTTCTGTTGCAATATTCACTCATTTAACTATTCCCTGGTGGGGTGTATTGGGAAATAATGATGGTGAAGTTGTTGGGATATTTCAGAAATCAAAAGGAATAATCCATTCCTATTATCAAGAAATTGAAGTTAATTCCTACCGAATTTGGGTTTCTCATTATAGTCGACCGGCTGAATTAGCTTTTCAATCTGGAAAATATGACTTATCAATTTTTGGCCATACTCATGAAAAAATGATCAAGGAAGAAAATGACCGATTTTTATTAAATCCTGGGGAGAGCTGTGGTCTCCTTACTGGAGTGGCTTCGGTTGCCATATGTGATTTAAAGAAAAAAGAAGTCGAATTCCTGGAAATTTAATTTTCTGGAATGAATGATGATTTCTTTGGTTTTAATGAATGGGGAGGTTTCTCCCCTCTATTCAAAAGAAGTGAATTGAAAAAAAGTAAGAAAACGTTTATTATGCTTATGACCTTGTGAAATTGAATTACTCAATAATGATTGGATTTGAATCAAAATCGATGAAGAAGTGACATAGTTGAGTTAAAGCACCTGGGATGATTTGTGGTGAAAAATTATTATTTCAGGAGGAGAACCAATGGAGATAATTCGAGGTCATTTTACCCGTCAGCTAAGAGAAGTCCAGGAAGATTTGGTAAATATGACCCAGGCTGCTAAAAAGATGTTACAAATGTCGATTGAATCACTTCAGGAAAGAGATGTCGCTAAAGCAAAAGAAGTTATTGCTTTGGATGATATTGTTGATTCATATAATTATAAGATAGAAGAAAAATGTCTAAGAATGATTGCTCTCCAACAGCCAGTGGCCAAAGATTTACGAGTCATAGCTGCAGTAATGAAGATCATAACTGACGTAGAAAGAATTGGTGATTATTCAATTGATATCGCCAAGTTCAGCATTCGGCTTGCCGACAAGCCACTTTTTAAACCGCTTATCGATGTTCCAAAAATGGCTGATATTGTTGTCAAAATGTTAGAAGAAACCTCTGCTACGTTTATTCAAAAAGATTTGAATGTTGTTCAAAAAGTTGTCGAGGATGACGATAAGGTTGATACTCTTTACCGTGCAGTCCATGAGGAAATCGTCAATTATATTGAAAAAGACCCCTCAGTAACCAGGCAGGCTATTTGGATTTTGATGATTGCCCGTTATCTGGAAAGAATTGGTGATCATATTACCAATATAACTGAGCGGATTTATTATATGGAAACCGGTGAAATGATTGAACTCCACCAGTGAGAAGGAAACGATGAACTCTTCAACTGAAAAGACAATTCATTATTTTTCTCAGCCTGGTAAAGAAAATACTCAAAAAACTTTGGAATTAGCTGTCGAGAGAGCCTTGATGCTTCAGTTACAAGCAATACTAATTGCAACTAAAAGTGGTGAAACAGCATTACGTTTATCGGAGATAGCTCAAGCTTCTCACTATGAAGGAAGAATAATTGCCGTAACTTACCATCAGGGGTTTTTTAACGATGAATCATCAACCATACCAAAAGACGTTCAAAAACTCCTTTTTGAGAAAGATATTCCAATCGTGATGTCATCTCATGCACTGAGTGGGGTGAGCCGATCTTTTCGGGAGAAATTCGGCGGAATCAGTATACCGGAAATTATTGCCGAAAGTTTTCGGAGAATATCCCAAGGTTTTAAAGTCGCAGTTGAAATCTCTATCATGGCGGCTGATGCCGGTGCAGTCTCATCAAGCCAAGATGTAGTGGCAATTGGTGGACAAAGTCAAGGAGCGGATACCGCCTTGGTTTTAAGACCGGCACATCAAAATTCTTTTTTGAATTTGAAAATAAAAGAAGTTATCTGTTTTCCTTCTTAAAAAAATATTCGATGAAAAAAAACTGGGAAGGGGAAAATAGGAATTTTTTTAAAAAAGGAGGAATAACACATGGTTGCGACTTTTAAAGCGAGTGGACATTGGGATGGGTGTTTAAGAATAAAATCGATGATACGTGACTTTTCACTTTCTTATGATGAACCCCCTTCTTTAGGGGGTGAGGATACTGCTCCCAATCCGGTTGAGGCAATGCTTTCATCTTTGGTTGGCTGCTTAGGTATTGTTGCCTGTGTGGTAGCTAATGAGAAAAAGATACCTTTTGAAGGAATTGATATTAGTGTTGAAGGTGATCTTGACCCGAGAGGATTTATGGGACAAGATAAGAACGTGAGACCGGGAATGCAAGCCATCCGATATACAATCAAAGTAAAAGGAGATATAAGCGAAGCACAGCTCAAGGAATTTTTAGAGGAAATCGAAAGAAGATGTCCGGTTTCCGACACTTTGAAAAACGGAACAAATATTACTGGTCATATTATGAGTGCTTAAGAAGCAGTATTGTATGAAATTTTTGAATGAATTTGAATTGATGAGATCAAAAATGATTTGATTGAAAATTATCGTACAAAAGGTTTTTCCAAATCGGAGGTGTAAATGATAAACCGTTGATTAAAAAGCCAGAGGGTAGGAATTCCCTCTGGCTTTTTAATTTGAATCTGTTTGATTTCAAAATTCTGTAAAAGGATTTATTTATTGAAACTATTAAAGAAGATGTATTCAAGTTTCAGGTCTTTTTTTCTTTACCAATTTAGTAAAGAATAGAGATAGATTTTTAGTTCAAAGTGAATGGGTAATTACGTATCGTTTTTATGTAAAGAGTTGAATTTATAAAATAAATAATGGAGGAACCTTATGAAAGCAGCAGTTTTAGAAGGCATTGACCAATTGGTGGTTAAAGAAGTACCAGATTATATAGT
>JAAYUT010000006.1 GCA_012517485.1 Candidatus Atribacter fermentans | reverse complement strand
CAATATTCTGGTAAACATTTTGAATTGCATAGATATATATCCTCCTTAAATACATATTATGAAAAAAAGAATTATTCGAAAAACAGCTAAAGCATTCATTGGAATCTTTTCATTATCTCTTAAGTTCAAGGAAATTCTCTGTTTTCATTATTTCTATGAGAAATTTTAGACTTCATTTTTAACTCCGTCAATTCTCATTTATATTATAATCTTTATTATTGTATAGTATTTTGAAAGAGATCCATTTGGATAAGCTCTCTTCTTAAAGGAGAAAAATTATTTGAACTCGGTCGAAAATTTATTTAGTAAGAATGAGATAAAAACTCTTGAAAATATTATTGACATAGCAATAAAGGTATCAAATGCCCAAACTGGTTCCTTGTTGTTAGCTCGTGATGATGGGAGCTTGTTTATTGCTGCTGGTAGGGGTTTGTTGGATAAGTATATCGGATCTCGGGTAGAATTAGATAAAAAAACGGTTTCAGGGTATGTTTTTCAAACCGGAGAACCCTTTATTATTGATGATAATAACATTAGCCGATTTTCGCGCCGCAAAGAAAGAAAAAGTTATTCAATTTCTCTTCCCATCAAAAAAACCACCAATCAAGTAGTCGGAATTCTAAATTTAAATCGATCTGATAAATGTTTTGATAATAAATCCATTCCACAATTAGAAGCTTTTGCTACCAATATTGCGATACTTTTGGAAGAAAATAATCTCCGAAAAGACCGAGAACGAATCATTATTGCTCTTTCAGAGATCATTAAACTTTTTTCGTCTTTATGTTGCAATGATAGCCTTAATGAGGTTTTCGAAAAAATATATTATGCAGTGAAGATTTTAACTGGGGTAAAAAGATCTTCGGTTTTCAGGCTCTCGAAAAAAAGACCTTACATCGTTTTTTCAAAAGAATGGCCAAAAAAAATGAATTGGAGGAAGTTTGAAAGAATAAATCAACAAATACAAGACCTCATTGATCAAAAGAAAGTTACTTTTATTAATTTTGACTTAAAAACCCAATTGCTCTTTATTCCGTTGATTTCCGAAAACCATCCTCCCTTTTTATACGTTGGAATTTTTGGAAAAAACATTGATATCATCGATTATTTGGTTCTTTCAATTGTAGAAAATATGGGAAATTCAACCTTAGAAAACATTACTCTCTTCAAAAAAAGCAAAAAGCTTACCCAAGAAAAAGAGCGTAATCGTTTAGCAAGAGAGCTCCATGATGGATTAGCACAAATATTGGCATCGACCCAAATTTATCTCCATTTTTTGGAGAATACTGTATTAGAGGAAAATCAGGAGCAAATTGAAATTTTAAAAAAAATTAAATCGTTGAATTCTTTAGGGATTGAGGAGTCCCGCTTTATTCTTTCTGAGCTTAAAGGAAAACCGATTACAACTTTTCAGTTCAAAGAAAAAATTAATGAAACGACCAGTCTTTTCGTAACTCCAGGAAATATGATTGATATTGATTACCGTGTGGAAGTAGAGAAAATCCCTTATCGAGTATATAAAATGATTTTAAAAATTTTACAGGAAACCTTATCGAACATTCAAAAACATGCTCAAGCCGATAAAGTTACTATTCAGGTCATGAATAGTAAACGTCAAATGATTCTTTTCGTAGAAGATAATGGAATAGGTTTTAATCCGAAAATTATTGATGAGAAAGGGACTGAACATTTTGGTCTGCAAAATCTACGAGAAAGAGTGAGAATTTTAAGGGGAAAATTTAAAATTGACAGTAAAGCTGGGAGCGGAACGAAAATTATGGTGAAGATTCCTTATGAAGAAAATGAATTCAATTCTCCTTTAGAAGGATAAGATCAATGAAAATACGAATTGCCCTCATAGATGATCACCCCATCTTTTTGGCTGGCTTGAAACGACTTTTAGAAAGTAATGATTCCTATGAGGTAAGTTCAATTGCCAATAGTTATAAAGAAGCATGGGAAAAGATTAATTTCGAAAATATTGATATAGCTTTGGTTGATGTGAATATGCCAGGTATGAGTGGTATAGAATTGTTAAAAGCTATTAAACAAAGGAGTCATAGTTGTCGAGTGGTCATGTTGACTATTGAAGAAGATGAGGAAACAATTTATCGAGCAATGAAAGAAGGCGCTCAGGGATATATTTTAAAACAGGACTCTCCTGAACGTTTATTGAAGAGCATTCAAGCCTGTGTCGATGGAGAAATTTTATTAAGCAATCAGATTTACTCAAAAGTAGTTGATAGAATAAGAAAAGTTAGCCCTCCTGAAAGTTCTCATTCGATAATATTTTCTACCCTAACCGATCGTGAGATTGAAATCACGCGTTTGATTGTTCAAGGAAAAAGTAATCCGGAGATTGCTCAAGCTTTGTTTATAAGCGAGAGTACAGTAAAGAATCATATTAGCAATATACTCCATAAATTAGAAATGAAAGATCGAGTTGAGCTGGCTATCTTAGCAGTCCGTGAGGGTATAGGTTAGGCCTCCTGACGACCTTGCTATAATTCCTATGGTTTTTGGGGAAATTTAAAAAATCTTCGAGGAGATCTACTTATGCTAAAATCAGCTCTCTTTGATATAGATGGGACAATTACTAATACTAATCCGATTTTTTTGGATGCAATCGTACAAACTCATTATGAAATGACTGGTCAACAAAAGAATCGCGAGTTTTTTCATTTTTCTTTGGGTATTCCCAGCCCAGTTACCATGGGGATTCTTGAGATTCCTCAGGAAATAAGAATGCTT
>JAAYUT010000315.1 GCA_012517485.1 Candidatus Atribacter fermentans | reverse complement strand
CAAGAAAACTTCAATAAAACAATGAATTCCTGAAGGAACTCGAAGATAAAACTCACCTTCATCACTCGATAATCCTCGACAGATTAAATCTGAAGTACCTGCCATAAGGACATTTATTTCAGCATCACTTAATGGAACAGTAGTTTCGCCATCGATCTGCGGCGTGATTGATGAGATATAATCCCAAGAATTTTTTTGAATAAAAGGGGCATTATTTGAAACGAATAATACCCCTTTTAGATATGTCATATTTCCCCCTTTTTATAAAAAAATTTCCGATTAATTATATTAAAAAAATTGGTGAGAAGTAATGTGTGAATTCTGAATGGGTAAGTAAAATTGAATAAAATACTCCATACCAAATATTTAGAGGCATGGAGTATTTTATGAGAGTTTACTTTAGAAGACAATCATTACCCTTTGAATATGTATTGGTCTTCTTCTTCCAACGTCACCTTCAATTCGTAACCGATTATTCCCTTCTATTAGGTTTTGTATGGGTATGTTAATTATTTTTGGATTGTCAGGCTCAATGAGACCACTATCGAGATTGATATTTAATGGATTTCTGTTATTGAAAGTCACACGAACCCTTGCTCCAGAATCTCCTTGGGCCCAAATAAAGAGCGATGCTTTTTCTGGAATTGATCCTGGTGAGAAGGTCAAATCAATATTATTTCCACTGAGAATCTCAAGCGAATAGGTATTGCTTAGCGAGTAACCATTGACTAAGTTTCCGGTATATCTCATGGTTAAGAAATTATGTTCTGCTGCTCCATTCCCAAAATCAAAGTAATAAAGAGTATTTGTTGGAGTGACAGGGAAGATTGGTTCAATTACACCTGAAATGGTTGTCGTTGTGGACCCTAATCCAGTTGCTCCTCGAAATTCTGCAGTAATAGAAACAGTCGTTACATCATTGACTTCTGAAGCATAATAGATGACGGTTGCTCGCCCTGATGAATCAGTTGCAACCGATGATTTGTTAAAACTTCCTAAACTGCTTGTCCAATAAATCGTCCTCCCATTTATTGGATTTCCATTGAGATCTCGTAAAGTGGCAGTGAGAAGAACTTCATCTCCTGGTCTTGCTGAAAAAGATGTTGGATTTATTAAAATTTCAGTTGGTCGGGTTCGACTAATAATATTCACCGTAGACTGAGCGAAACTGGGGGATGCTCCTCCACCCCCAGAAAAATTGACATTGATTACCGCTGTACTTGGTCGAGTTGTATTTGGTGCGTAATAATCTACTGATGATCGTCCGTTCGAGTCAGTGATTGTATTATAAGAAGATAAGCTCCCATTGTCAGTTGACCAGCTAAGATTTGCTCCCCTTAAAGGTCGGCCATTTACATCGGTAAGTTGAGCAGTCATCGTGTAGCTGGAACCTGGTTCTAATGTGAAAGAGGAGGGTTCAAGTGTAAGTGTAGTTGATCGAGTACGAGCGGCAACATTAAAATGAGTTCGGTTTACTGCTGATAGAGGGAATTGACGACCACTTTGATGGGGGGATTCGATAAAGCCTTGAATCTGATTCTCTCCAACAGGTTTTGGAGTGTAAAGGATGACTAAGCGTTCCACACCCGCTGGGCCGGAAACAGTACTATTAAGTACAAGATTGCTCCCAGCGCTGATTCTTTGATCGCGGACTAAAATAATAACTCCTCCATCGGGGGTATAGTCGAATATGTTGATATAGCCAGCATTTGAAGCTCCGTACCGAATGGTAATTGGATCACCGATAAAATAAGTTGAATCTTCACCTCGATCAACAGAAATGTTTACCGACGGAGATCGAGGGATCGATATATATACATTGGGGGTTAGATTGAAGCGGAATGTAACTCTTGGTTGAGCGATTACCGGTAATGTGAAAAGTATCAATAAACCCAAAACCACGAGCAAAAAACGAATAAAAACTGGTTTTTTTCTTATCATGAAAACTCCTCCTTTTTTTCTTTTCACTTTAAAGATTTATATGAATAAACCCAACAGAATGGTTATGAGCAGAAATTTCACTTTTTATTATATCATACAAGCTTATAAGCAATTTTGTTCCCCATTGATGAAGTTGTTTTAATGAGGGTTCTTGAGGATATAATTATCGAGGATCTGAAAGAATTTATGAAAAAATCGAATCTTTCTCAATCTCTCTTTAACTAAAGAGAGAAGAAAAATAAAAAGAATTAAAAGACGAGATCCTCACGGCTTCAAAAAACGAAGTCTCAGGATGACACCTTCGGTGTCAGATGAGATCCTCTCACGGCTTCAAAAAACGAAGTCTCAGGATGACTGCTTAAAGGCACGCCCCCCTGAATCCCCCTCCATGGGGGAGTTTATTTTTGAACAATTCTCCTCCTTGGAGGAGTGCCGCTTTTGCGGCGGGGAGGGTGCCTTTATCTTTTTGTTTCATCATTTTTCACTCGTTCCATTCTTTTCAAGATATTCTTTCATGCCACGTTGTGGAACCAATTAAGGATGAAAACTCAAGATTCGACATGCTCGTGATTGTCGCTACATGAATTGGGCGCAAAAGAGGTCGAGGGGGAGAAGGGGCAAGTGGCAGAGGGGGGGCGAAAAATGAAAAAAGAAAAGGTTTGGAATGACGGCATTTTGATATTTTTTTTGGGGCTTGATTTATCATACCCGTAGGTTTTCAGGATAAAATTAAGATTATTTTAGGCAATCATTTTTAATTCGATCTATTAACTCCGTAATTGTTGAAAAAACTTCAGCATGATGTTGAGCTAAGAAATTAAGTTTATTGATGGCTTGACCTTCGGTATAATCCCAATATTGATTAAAGGAATCTTGAAGGAAAAGAATTTTTTTCCCTCTTTCTTGGAGTGAGATTGCTAAATCCAAATTTTTCAGATTTCCTCTACCCCAATATCCGGGAGCTATAAAAATATAATCGGATTGGACCGCTAAATGTATAGCTTTTTGAAAGTTTTCATCGGATATAGGAGAAAAAGGCTTTTCGATAATAACTGGAATTCCTAATTTTGATGCCATTTCTTGGTCAGAGTCGAAT